>NZ_JRMM01000066.1:0-23135 GCF_000972905.1 Mycobacterium sp. UM_Kg27 | reverse complement strand
TCGAAGCTCAGCGGGATACCTGCTTGCACGTCCCATAACTCGAATCCTCCCAAGATCGGGAGTCTCCGGACTTACCGGGACGGCTCAGTTCGTCTACCTCGGTTCGTTCTTCGCCCAGTTGGAACTCAACCGGTTCAAGACCAGAGCGCAGGACAGCCACCGTGCGATCAGGCAGATGGACCGGTGGGCGTCGGGGGTTCCGCCGCTCGGGTTCAAGGTGGTCGACCATCCGGGCGGCAAGGGCAAGGGACTCGACACCGACGAGGCCGGCAAGGCGCTGTTGCATTCGATGGCCCGCCGCCTGTTGGACGGCTGGAGCTTCATCCGTATAGCGGCATGGCTGAACGAGCCGTACGCAGATCCCCGGTGTAGTCGAAAGCACGTTGCGGGCTGCGAGTGCCGCGAGAGCGCTGCGTTGACGAACATGGACCGTGCTCGGGTAGCGAAAGGCAAGCCTGCAAAAGCTCGGCCGTGGACGGTCAACACCGTGATCGACGGGTTGACCTCTCCCCGTACGCAAGGGCTCAAGATGACCGGTCGCGGTAAGGCGGCTATGACCGTGCTCGACGCCGAGGGGGAGCCGATCCGACTCGGCCCACCGACGTTCGATCCGGACACATGGAAGCAGACCCAGGAGGCCGCCCAGCTCCGCAAGATTGGCCGACGGACGCCGAGTAAGACGAAGAATCCTGTGCTTGGTGTTGCCGTCTGCGGCTGCACCGGGTGCCCTGCGTGTGGTGAGCGCGAAGACGGCGAGATCTGCGGGGCTTCGCTGGCCCAGCAGATCACCCGCAAGAACCTCGCAAGCGGCGAGATGGGGGAGTGGCGTACGTATCGTTGTGGTCGAACTCCTTTGAACTGCAACGGAGTTTCGGCGCGAGCCGACGATGTCGATTTTCAGTTCGCCCACGAGTTCACCTACCACCGAGGCGCCGAGCCGATGACTCGGAGCGTGTTCGTACCGGGGGAAGATCACAGCGCCGAACTTGAGCAGGTCAATGCGACGATTGACCGGCTTCGTATGGAATCCGACGCAGGTCTGTTGACCACCGAGGAGGATCAGCGGGTGTGGCTGGAGCGAATGCGGGTCCAGGTCTCCAAGCGTGACCAGCTCGCTGCGACGCCGAGCCGGCCAGCTGGATGGGTGACCGAGGAGACCGGTCAGACCAAGAGAGAGGCCTGGCTGGCTGCCTCCCCGGAGGATCGGCGGCAGCTCTACCTGGATGCTGGGATGTTGTACGTCCAGGGCCGCAAGGTGGAGCGCAGCTACTTCGAATCGGTCTCCGGGCGGAACTAGGGACGGCTGGCTACGTAAGGAAGACCAGCATCAGCCGACCTAGCCCAGGTGTCCGGGCTCTCCGGGCGGGATAGCGTCCGGAAAGACTTCGTACTCGGTCTTGCTGTAGACGTGGAAGCTGTCTCCTACGTCCATGCAGCGCCGGTTGCCGAGTGTTCCTCGGGTGCAGACTCGGTTGGACTCCCCCCACAGAATGGCTCGCCGTCTCCAGCTACCGTCCGGGGATGCTTCGGAGTCGCACACCGTGCGGAACCCGCGCTGGTCGATCAAGCTCCCGGTCGGGATCGTGTCACAGTTAGGTCCGAACTCTGGGTCGGGGTACGCGTTGGCGTTGGGGGCCAGAGCCAAGGCTCCAAGTCCAACGGTTGCCGCGAGCGCAGCGAGAGCGGATTTCATCAGTCGGGTTCTCTCGGCGGTGGTCAGCGAAGGGTGTCGGGGCAGATCGTGGCCTGAGCAATGGCAATCACCCGAGGTCCATCCCCGAACAAAGACGGGTACGACTGCAGCACCTCGTCCATGCTCCAACCTTTGTGTAGCCGGTCGCATGCTTCTTGGCCGACGCTTGGGAGGATGCTCGGGTTCAACGCGATTGTGCCTATGTTCACGCCCTGAGCGTTGATCTCGTTGACGAAATCGGTAACTCCGGCGTGGGCGGCAGGAGCCGCGACTAGTGCGACAACCGCCGCAGCCAGCAGGGGGAACCCGCGCCTCATCGGATGGTGTCCGGGCAGATGGTCTCTTGCGATGCTCGGATCACGCCCATGTTGTCGATGAACATTGTCGGACCTTGAGCGTCTGATATCTCCTCCGGAGACATGCCATCGTGCAAGAACCCGCAGATCTTGATGCCCATCCCATACAACTGCCCGTCAGTCCAGAACGGGATCCGCAAGTTGTGGTCGTTGATGTACTGGATGTACGAATCCTTATCGGCGTGAGCCATCGGCGCTGCCGCCAGCAGCAGACCTGCCGCCACCACCGAGCCTGCAAGAACCTTCAACGCACCAACCTTTCGTAGGGGTACCGGATGCTAACCCACACCCCTCGTATAGGTGCTCTACGTAAAGCAGATGTCGACAGCCGTCATGCCCGAATGATGGTGTGGTGGCTGGGTCGTGTGCGGGCGGATCCGTTGTGCGAGATCGGATTGCCGAACACCGACCGCCGCTTGCCGTTCCACTCGATCTGCGACCGAGCGCCGAGGACCATAAACCTGCCCGGTCGCGAACCCGCCGCTGTCGTCTTGGTCGCCGCGGCTAATCTCGTGCTTGGCGGTTGAGGCGTGGCAGGAAAGAGGATCTTGAGCCAGCACGACGATTACGAACTGTCCCCCGAAGAAGAGCGGCTCCTGCTGAGGTTCCTGGCTGGATCGGCAACGATCCGCGAGGTGTTGGCGTCAAGCGGACCGGACTGGCTCATTGAGGGCTGGCTGGCCTCGTCGGCCACAATGGTGGCAGGGTCCCCGGAGAGCGGGAAATCCTCCCTCGTGGCCAGCATGGCGGCGGCAGTCGCCAGCGGGGACTCTTGGCTCGACGCGCAGGTGACGACGGATAGGACCGGACCGGTCATCATCATGACGACGGACCCAGCCGACAGCGGCCAGTGGGCCAAAAAGGGTCGCGATCTGGGTGTTGCAGACGACCGATGGGAACTAATCGCCTTTACTCCGGAAAGGTGGGCGTCCTACGCAGACCTCGCAGAGGGACTGGATGCACGGTTACTGGTTTTCGACAACATCACCAGCGGACTTGACGGTCCGATCAACGAAGCCGACCCGTCATCGCTCCTAGGGCCGTTAGGGCAGCTGGTCAGCGCTGGGACTCCGGTCGTGGTGATCGCCCACAGCGGAAAGGGTGGCAGCAAGGACCCGATGGGACCGACCGCCTACAAGGCGTGGCGGCGGCACGGTATCCACGTATCCGGCGTCGGCGAACAGCGGACCCTCACTCGGGCAGGTAACCAGGGCAACTGGCCGACCGTCGTCGTGAACGGCACCCCCAGAGGTGCCGCTGTCGACTACACACTGGTGAGCGAGCAGGCGACCCGGAGCAGGTCACCAGAACGCCTCGGTCAGAACGTTGAAATTGCTCGATGGGTGGTGGATGAGTGTCAGGGAGTCGGCGTGAACGAGGCAGCAAAACGTATAGCGGCGGAGTTTCCAGGGGTAAAGGACTCCACCCGACGACAGCATCTCCTACAAGGGCCGCTCTCAAAGCTGTTGGAGCGATCCGGCGAGCACAACGACACCCGTTGGTCGTTGATCGAATAACCGCAGGTCAAAGGTGGTAGCGCCGGGACTACCACTTCGGTACCGCTGAGACCAGTGTTCGCAGGTCAGACACGGTTGGTAGTGGTAGTGGTATCCCCCTATAGAGTCTCCCTTCGGTCGACTCTTGACCCCCACTGGACCCGCTTCGATGGCAGATGCGGGGACAGTGACTGGACTATGGGGACCGCTGGTTGGCGGTCCCATGGATCTACACCTGGGAGGGCAGCGGAGAGCTGCCCGACAGGCCACGTGTGCCGCTGACGGCGGCCCTGGCCATTTGCAGTCCGAGCTCGGCAGACGAGGACTGCATATTCATTTCGTAGATCCATCCGCTCCGGCGGATCGCTTATGGGGACCGTTGTAGCGGTCCCCAGAAAACATGTGGTGAAGGCACGGCTGAGCCGATGCCGAACAGCTGGCCTTAAGGGCCGGACCCGTTCGCAGCCGAACGGTCTGAGGCGGAACCGTTCTCAAGGAACCGGCAGGAGCGCCTCCGAAGGCGCTCATGCAAGAGCGGCCTTCGAAAGGCTGCTTGGACACGATGGGATACCGGCCTTGACGGCCGGCCACCAGGATCCTTCCAGTCAGGCGGTCTTGTAGTTGTAGACCGACTGACGGCTGATGCCGTAGTCACGTGCGAGTCTCGATACGGACTCGCCATCGGCCAGACGAGCGCGAAGCTCGTCGGCCTGGACGGCAGTGAGGGCCGCTTTCCGGCCCTTGTACTTACCCGCAGCCTTCGCGAGGGCTATGCCCTCGCGTTGGCGTTCGAGGATCATCGACCGCTCAAACTCCGCTACCGCTCCAAGCATTGAGAGCAGCAGCGTATTCATCGCCGAGTCATCGCCGGCAAAGGTGAGGCTGTCCTTGAGGAACTCCACCTTCACGCCCCTGCCTGTGAGTTCCCGCACAGTCCGGCGCAGATCCTCCAGATTGCGTGCCAGTCGATCCATCGAGTGGACGACGAGAATGTCACCCTCGCGGAGGTAATCGAGGCACGCCGCCAACTGAGGTCGCAGGGTGTCTTTGCCGCTGGCCTTATCCGTAAACATCTTGTCCAGCTCGACCCCATCGAGCTGGCGATCCGTGTTCTGGTCCACGGTGCTGACTCGCTGGTATCCGATTCGCTGACCCACGTCCATCCCCTTGACTCGTCATCTGTCAAAGTAGACTTTAAGAGGTTGATGGACGAGTGTCAAACAATAGTGGCACGGGCTCTAGATTGACACAGGAGCTGCGAAGGCGAGCTGTCCAAGACGGCTATACCCCAGATGGGCACTCGTGCGCCTGCGTGGCGCACAAGGCCTGTGACGGCGGACTGTGCAGCCCCAGGGGCAGCGCCTGCCGAACCCGTTCGACTCCGCTGAGGCTCTGGATCGTAAGCGAACCGCCCGGGCCGGCGGCGATGAGAGTTACGTTGGACGGCGTGAGTAGAGGCGAGAAGACCCCGAAGTCTGAGACTCAGAAGTCGCGGGCGGCTGAGAAGCACGGCTTGGGGTCAAAGCCGTCCGGGAGGAACATTCAGGCTCCGCCCAAGAAGGAGTACAAACCTGCCTCTGGCGGTCCTACCATCCCGGACCCTTCCCGGATTCTCGCCGGTGAGACTTTCCGGTCGCGGAAACCCAGCGAATGGACAGTTCGGCCCCGACGCAAGGACCGCTGAACCCGTAGAGACCAGGTTCGCGCTCGCGCTTCGCGACGGTGTTGGGTGATGCGGTCCTGAGGGCGGACCTCGCTTCAGCCGTTAGGTCGAGTTGAGTGAGCGCGCCCCCGCCCGTACAGGGTTACCGCCCGCCTCCGACCAGCACCCCAGGGGGTAACCCCCGCCCCCGGGTGTCCTGACCGGTCGGTTATGCGGTCGAGCCATCAGGTACGGGTTTGCAAGTCGATCGCTATGGCGCGGTCGGGGTGCGAAGGCACGGTCTCAAGTGTTGTCGAACTGCTCAGGCCTGAATTCGCCGTCACGGCTGGAGCAATGAGTAGTACTCCTACGGGAGTGCTATGACGTTGTCCGTGACGGCGGGTGCGCCTGCGCTGGCGTACTGACGGATCGTCTGCCTGATCTGCTCGGCTGCCACCCGGTAGATGTCGACCACCGTATCGATGTCGCGGCGCACGCCATTGTCCTTGCCGCTCTCGAACGTCGTCACGAACTTCACGCTCTTGCCGTTGAGATGAAGTCGGACTATTGGCTTGCGGTTGTTGTCGTCGAGCAGTACGGCGAAGTAGGCCTTGCCGTCACGGTACGAGATCCGTTCCGGCGCAACTTCTGAGACAGCGATGGCTCGGACGATGTTGAAGCCGTCCAACTCTTCCTCGGTGGTCACCACGTCGGGAACGGAGGTCTCTATCTCATGGACCACGTCAGTGACCACGGCCTGACCGATCGATGGCTGCACGGGCTGCGGTTCAGGTGCAAGCTCGGTGGAACGGTTGGGGTCTGGAGCGTCGTCACCGAGAGCAGTCTTCAACCGACTGTTGACTTGGTCTCCGATGTACTGGTTGAGAGCCTTGGCCACCAAAGGGCGGAACTGATCCACGACACGCTGCGTCGTCCGGCCTTCGTAGATCCGATTCACGAAGAACCGAATCCATTCCTCTGACGGTTGCTTGACCTCGGCGGCGATGGTTCGGCGGATGTTGCCGATGTACTTCAATTCCTCGGCGGCACTGACGACGGATTCGATGTCGAACGAGTCCTTCGAGAACTTCTGGACCTCGGGGACCAGCGTGCGGTCGATGTCGAGGAGATCGAAAATCAGGAACGGCTTTTCATCCATCACGTTTGGCAGATCGCCGTCTGTGTAGAACTGGTACTGCTGACCGTTCGTCAGAATGGCTACGCGGGCCGAGGTGACCGCAAAGTAGCGGAACAGTTGAGACGCGTACCTCACGTCCAGCGGATCGCCGATCTTCTTGCACTCGATGAGGATTTGGACCGCGCCATCCTTGAAAATGGCGTAGTCGACTTTCTCGCCCTTCTTCACGCCGACATCTGCGACGAACTCTGGAACAACCTCTGATGGATCGAACACGTCGTAACCAAGCACGTTCGAGATGAACGGCATGATGAAGGCGTTCTTTGTCGCCTCCTCAGTCAGCACTGAAGTCCGAGTATCCAGGATTTTCTTCGCCAGGCCCGCTAGTCCGTCCGAGAACGCCAAGAGTCTCACCTCGTCGTCTTAAAAGGGCGACAACTGCG
This sequence comes from Mycobacterium sp. UM_Kg27, assembly GCF_000972905.1. Lineage (NCBI taxonomy): Bacteria > Bacillati > Actinomycetota > Actinomycetes > Mycobacteriales > Mycobacteriaceae > Mycobacterium > Mycobacterium sp. UM_Kg27. Next base: position 16,367 of record NZ_JRMM01000066.1, on the reverse strand, counting down.
ATTGCAGGCCGCTCGAGATGGACCTTAAGTGAATAGACCGACAGGTGGAATGAGCTTGCCGAAAATGATCTTGAGCCGGCTGAACCGCGCAGGTTAGTTAGCCGGTCGCTGTGCCGGCCAACTCCATTCCCTCGTAGACCAGCTCAGGCGTGTCCCCGTGCCGCCAGTCAGCACGGCCGGTCCACGTCCAGGCGCGGGGGCGACAGGGTTCTGCTGCTGATCTCGATCGTGGTTACGCTCTCCTGTGGTGGCGTAACGCGAACGTAGATCGTCTGCTGTGTCGAGAGGTGTTGTGGTGGCTCCGAGACTCTGCCTCGCTCAAGACCCCGAGGCTGACGAACTTCTCTCGACAGATCCGTTTGCCTTGCTCACGGGTATGTTGCTTGACCAGCAGATTTCCATGGAACTAGCTTTTGCTGGGCCGAAGAAAGTCGCTGATCGCCTCGCTCGTAATCGTGTTGACACTTCCCAGCAGATTCCGATGGAGGTCGCGTTCGCCGGCCCGCAGAAGCTCGCGCAACGGATGGGCGGACTGGACCCGCACGACATCGCCGCACGCGACCCGGACGAGTTCGCCGCAGTGTTCGCTGAAAAGCCTGCGGTGCACCGGTTTCCGGGGTCGATGGCGGGCCGGGTTCAAGCGCTCGCCAAAGCGGTGGTCGAGCAGTACGACGGCGACGCGACCGCATTGTGGACCGCCGGTGAGCCCGACGGCGCCGAGGTGTTGAAACGCCTCAAGGCACTGCCCGGCTACGGGGAGCAGAAAGCCCGGATCTTTCTGGCCCTGCTCGGCAAGCAGTACGGCGTGACCCCGTCGGGGTGGCGGGAGGCTGCCGGGGCATACGGTGAGCCTGGAACACACCTGTCGATAGCTGACGTCGTGGACGCGTCGTCGTTGCAGCAGGTGCGGTCCACCAAGAAGGCCCAGAAATTGGCTGCGAAACAGGCCCAAGTCAGTAAGGGAAAGGCGACGACATGAAAACTCACCTGAACTGTCCGTGTGGCGAGGCGATCGTCGGCAAAGACGAAGACGATCTGGTCGACCTGACCCAGAAGCACCTTGCGGATGCGCATCCCGGCATGAACTATGACCGGGACGCCATCTTGTTCATGGCCTACTGACGCCGACGTCGGGTCCTGCGGCGCAGGACCATCACGACGCCCGCGATCACCACGATCACCGGCAGCCAGGGCAGTAGGAAGCCCGCGACCGAGACCAGGCCGTGGGTGAACGACAGCAGGGCATGCCAGCCGTGGCGAACCGACGCGACGAATCCGGGTGCGGTGGACTCGAACTCGGAGGCCAGCGAAACGGTGAGTGTCGCGTAGCTGATCTGGTCGCCGAGTTGGGTGCGCTGTGCCCGCAGGCTGTCGAGGTCGGCCTGCCGTGACGTCAGCTCCTTCTCGGCCTGCAGCAGATCGGCCGTGGTGGAGGCGGACTTCATCAGCGAGGTCAACCGGTCCACCGACGCCTGCAAGGCAGCAACCCGCGCATCGAGGTCGACACGCTGCCCGGTGACGTCGTCGTGCCGCAACGCGATCGACGAGACATCCCCGAGTTGCCTTGCACCGTCGAGGAACTCATCGATCTTTGCTGACGGTATGCGCAGGGTCAGCTCGGCGGTGTGGGAACGACCCGGGGCCGTGCTTTCGGTGCGGTCATCGACGCGGCCGCCGAGCCCGGCGGCCAGCTCGATGAGCCGGTCCACCGACCCGCCGACGTCGGTCACCGCGATGTTGAGGCTGCCGGTGGTCACGACGTCCCGTTGCACGGTTTGATTCGGTGGGCTCATCGGCGCCGGCGCGGACACCGCGGCATCCGAGGGCGACCGTTCCGCCGAGTTCCGGCCCCCGGCGCAACCGCTCATCGCCAGGACCAACATGGCAGCCAAGCCGATCAACAACGTCCACGTCGCCGACGTGCGGGGGACGGTCATGGCCACAACCTTATCGCCGCTCGGACCGGGGTCGACGTGCAGAATCAGCTGGTCAGGGCACCACGGTGGAGCCGATGGTGGGCAGGAAGTTGCACTGGTGGTCCTTGGTGCTGACCTGACCGAAGATCGTCGACATGATGCTGCCCGAACCGGTGTCGACGATCGCCGTCAGCGTCGTCGGCCCCTCGGGGTTGATGTCGGTGCGTGGCTGCAAGGTGGCGCTCCCGGACTTGCCGGTGGTCAGGTTCACCCACGTGACGTTCAGCGGCAGCTTCTGCGTCTCGGCCGGGCCGGGGGTTCCCATGGCGGTGAACACGTAGGCGGTCTGGCCGGGCTTGGGGCCGGGGGTCGGAATCGTGGCCGGGCCGGCCACCGACAGCGCAGTGGCGATGACGTTGCCGCCGTCGGCCTGGCAGTTCTGGCCGATGGAGGGGTACATGAAGTCCTGGGTCGGCGGGGCGTCGGGGCCGAATCCGGGAGTGGCCGCCGTGGCAGCCGTGGCCGCGTCGGGTGCCGGGGCGATGAAGGCGGCTTCGGGGGCTGCCGGGGCCGCGTCGGGCAGGGCCTCGGCGGGCGCGGGCAGGGCTTCGGGCGCATTCGGTGCGGCCTGCGGCATCGGTCCCACCGATTTGGCCGGGTCGACGCCGCTGGGCAGGTGGGCCACCAGTCCGGGGGCTGATCCGGCCGTCGGCACGTGATTGCTCGGCAGGGCCTCGGGCGGCGACTGCACGAACTGCGCCACCGAGTCGGCCACCTGCCGCGCGCCGGCGGGCGTGTTGGAGTTGCCGGTGAACGCGGCGGCCGCGGCCATCAGCAGCGAGGTCGCCCCGGCGGGGTCGGCGGCGGCCTGCTGGATCACCGGGCTCAACTGCTCGATGGCGGGCAGCCCGGGAAATCCGGCGGTGGGCAACGGAAGCGCCGGCATGGCCGGGTCGGCTGTGGCCACACTGGCCACCCCCAGGCTGCCGAAGACCAGCAGGGCCGATGACCCGGCTGCGACGGCCGCTTTGGCGGCGGTGGCACGCTGCGTCGTGAAATGCGTGGTGGCGAACAGCGTCCGGAGGCGCGACATGACTTCCCCAATCGTCGGCAATGGCTTGCTGAAAACTGAAGCTAGCTTGTTGCTGGTGAGGCTCAAGTGACACGTGTGTCATTTATAGAACCGTTACGGAGCCGAACCGCGACGGTGATCTGGCGCCCGTTCGCTAATGTTGTGCCGGTAGACACCACCCTCGACACCCCGCCTGCGCGTTCGCTGACGACTCGCCTGACTGCGTGGGCACCCTTGCTGCTGGTTGTCAGCATCGCGGCGCGACTCGCGTGGACCTACCTCACTCCACACGGCGCAAACTTCGTCGACCTGCACGTCTACATCAGCGGCGCGGCCGCGCTGAGCCAGCCCGGCGCGCTGTATGACTACGTCTACGCCGACCAGACCCCGGACTTCCCGCTGCCGTTCACCTACCCGCCGTTCGCCGCGGTGGTGTTCTACCCGCTGCATTTCCTGCCGTTCGGGCTGGTCGCGTTCTTGTGGCAGATCGGCACGATGGCCGCGCTGTATGGCGTGGTGCGGCTGTGCCAGCGACTGCTCGCCGGGTCGGCCTCGCTGAACCGCGGAGTTGATGCGGCGGTTCCAGCTTCGCCTCTCCTTCGTCGAGCCTCGCTGAACCGCCGGGCCGCGATGTTGTGGACGGCAGCCGGGATCTGGACCGAACCGTTGCGCAGCACCTTCGACTACGGCCAGATCAACGTGATCCTGGTGCTGGCGGTGCTCTACGCGGTCTACAGCCGACGGTGGTGGGTGTCGGGGCTGTTGGTCGGACTGGCCGCCGGGGTCAAGCTGACCCCGGCGATCGCCGGGGTATATCTGGCCGGAGCGCGGCGCTGGGCCGCCGCGGTGTTCTCGGCCGTGGTGTTCGCCGGCACCATCGCGGTGTCGGTGTGGGCCACCGGTGATCAGGCCCGCCGCTACTTCACCGAGTTGCTGGGCGACGCTCACCGGGTAGGCCCGATCGGAACGTCGTTCAACCAGTCCTGGCGGGGCGGGATCTCCCGCATCCTTGGACACGACGCCGGTTACAGCCCGCCGGTGCTGGTCGCGATCGTCGTCACCGCGGTGCTGGCCGTGCTCGCCTGGCGGGCGCTGAACAGTACTCCCACCGGACCCGACGTCCTGGGCTCGCTGCTGGTCGTCGAGCTGTTCGGGCTGCTGGCGTCACCGATCTCCTGGACCCATCACTGGGTGTGGCTGCTGCCCCTGATGATCTGGCTGTTCTACGGGCCGTCCTCGGATCGCCCGGGCGCCCGCACCCTGGGTTGGGTCTGGCTCACGCTCACCCTCATCGGCGTGCCGTGGCTGCTGAGCTTCTTCCAGCCGACGATCTGGCAGGACGGCCGGCCGTGGTATCTGGCATGGGCCGGCCTGGTTTACATCGTCGGCGCGCTGGTCACCTTGGGCTGGATGGCGACCACGCGGGTCACGCCGCGAGAACCCGGTTGATCTCGCCCGCCATCGCCACATCCTTGTCGGTGATCCCGCCTTCGGAGTGCGTGACCAGCACGAACAGCACAGTTCGCCAGCGGATATCGATGTCGGGGTGGTGATCGGCCGCTTCGGCACGTTCGGCGACCCGACGCACCGCGTCGATGCCGGCCAGAAAAGAGCCGAACTTGACCGAGCGCCGCAGCGTTCCGTCGGCGAGCTCCCAGCCTTCGAGCTCGGGCAGCGCCGCATTCACCTGATCGTCAGTCAACAAAGCCATACCCGACGGTAGGACGGTATAGCCTCACACGCCATGTCGTCTCAGATCGTCGTCGCCGGAGCCGTCCTCGCCGAGACCGCGGCCGGGCGCACGGTGCTGATCGCGCAGCGGCGCCGCCCGCCAGAGCTGGCCGGTCGCTGGGAACTGCCCGGCGGCAAGGTCATGCCCGGCGAGAGTGAGCCCGCCGCGTTGGCCCGCGAACTGGGCGAAGAGCTGGGGCTGGACCCGGGTGCCATCACGGTGGGGGAGCGCCTCGGTGCTGACGTGGTGCTGGACACCACGATGACCTTGCGCGCCTACCTGGTCAGTCTGATGCGCGGCGAGCCCCAGCCCCATGACCATCAAGCCCTTCGCTGGGTGACGGCTGTACAACTACCGGACGTTGACTGGGTACCTGCTGATCGAGCTTGGCTGCCGGAGCTGGCTCGGGCACTCTGGTGAAAAGGCTCTGTTAATTCTTGCCGGAGGATTAGGTCGCCGGGCGATATATCCCGCTACGCTGGTGTTTCGGGCTGTTATGGCGTGCGGCGGCGGCTCCGGCCTCCTGAAATCCGTCGGAGCGCGGCGACCCGCGAAGGAGAATCGTTGATGACACGCGCAGCGCGACCGCCCGGAATCGGTGGCCCACTCGAGGAATTGCTGGAACGCAGCGGCCGGTTCTTCACCCGCGGCCAGGTCTCGCCGGACCTGCGCACCGTCACCCGCCAAGGCGGGCGCGAGGCCGATCTCTTCTACCGGGACCGCTGGAGCCACGACAAGGTGGTGCGGTCCACCCACGGCGTCAACTGCACCGGGTCGTGTTCCTGGAAGATCTTCGTCAAGGACGGCATCATCACCTGGGAGAACCAGGCCACCGACTACCCCTCGGTGGGCCCGGACCGCCCCGAATATGAGCCCCGCGGCTGCCCGCGAGGCGCTTCGTTCTCCTGGTACTCCTACTCGCCCACCCGGGTGCGCTACCCCTATGCGCGGGGGGCGCTGGTCGAGATGTTCCGGGAGGCCAAGGCGCGCCTGGGCGATCCGGTGCTGGCCTGGGCGGACATTCAGGCCGACCCTGAGCGTCGCCGGCGCTACCAGCAGGCCCGCGGTATGGGCGGTCTGGTACGGGTGAGCTGGGCCGAAGCCACCGAGATGATCGCTGCCGCCCATGTACACACGATCAAGACCTACGGCCCGGACCGGGTGGCGGGGTTCTCTCCGATTCCGGCGATGTCGATGGTGTCGTTCGCCGCCGGGTCACGCTTCATCCAGATGCTCGGCGGGGTGATGACGTCTTTCTACGACTGGTACGCCGACCTGCCGGTGGCCTCACCCCAGGTGTTCGGCGATCAGACCGATGTGCCGGAATCCGGCGACTGGTGGGATGCGGCCTACCTGATGATGTGGGGCTCCAATGTCCCGATCACCCGCACGCCTGACGCGCACTGGATGGCCGAGGTCCGTTACCGCGGCACCAAGGTGGTCACCGTCAGCCCGGACTATGCCGACAACACCAAGTTCGCCGACGAGTGGATGCCGTGTGCGGCCGGCACCGACGGTGCACTGGCCATGGCGATGGGCCACGTCATCCTCACCGAGTGCTACGTCAAGCAGGAGGTGCCGTTCTTCACCGACTACGTGCGTCGCTACACCGACCTGCCGTTCCTGATCAAGCTGGAAGAGCGTGACGGCCGACTGGTTCCCGGAAAGAACCTGACCGCCGCCGACCTGGGCGGGGAGCTGGCGGCCGTCGAGAACGCGGCATTCAAACCGGCCCTGTTGGATGAGGCCACCGACACCGTGGTGGTACCCCATGGCTCGTTGGGCTTCCGCTGGGGCGACGATGGCATCGGCAAGTGGAACCTGGACCTGGGCGAGCTGCGGCCGGCATTGACCGTCAAGAACCCGAAGCTCCTCAACGGCGATCAGCCCGCCGCACTGGTCTCACTGCCCGGCTTCGACACCGTGACCGGTCACGGCACCGTCGTGCAGCGCGGGGTGCCGGTGCGCCAGGTCGGTGAGCACTTGGTCTGCACGGTGTTCGACCTGATGCTGGCCAACTACTCGGTACGACGGCCCTGGCTGCCCGGCGAATGGCCGACCGGCTACGACGACGGCACGCAGGTCAACACCCCGGCGTGGCAGGAGTCGATCACCGGGGTCTCGGCCGCCCAGGCGATCCGGATCGCGCGCGAATTCGCGCGCAACGCAGAAGAATCCGGCGGCCGGTCGATGATCATCATGGGCAGCGGCATCTGCCAGTGGTTCCACGGCGACGCCACCTACCGGGCGGTGCTCGCGCTGCTGATGCTCACCGGCTCGATGGGACGCAACGGCGGCGGCTGGGCGCACTACGTCGGCCAGGAGAAGGTGCGCCCGCTGACCGGCTGGCAGACGATGGCTGCCGGCAGCGACTGGACGCGCCCGCCGCGTCAGGTGCCGGGCACCTCCTATTGGTATGTCCACACCGACCAATGGCGCTATGACGCGTACGGGGCGGAGAAGCTGACCACTCCGCTCGGACGCGGCCGATTCGACGGACGACACACCATGGACATCCTGGCGTCGGCCACCGCGATGGGCTGGAGCCCGTTCTACCCGCAGTTCGACCGCTCCAGTCTGGATGTGGCCGACGAGGCCGACACCGCAGGACGCGACGCGGGAGAATACGTCGCCGAGCAACTCGCAGCCGGTGATTTGAAGCTGTCGGTCACCGATCCGGACGACCCGGTGAACTGGCCGCGTGTGCTCACGGTGTGGCGGGCCAACCTCATCGGTGCGTCTGGCAAGGGCGGAGAATACTTCCTCAAGCACCTGCTGGGCACCGACGCCAGCGTGCTGGGCGAGGCGCCCGCCGGCGGCGTGAAGCCGCAGGATGTCAACTGGTCCAAGGACATCCCCGAGGGCAAGCTCGATCTGCTCATGTCGATCGACTTCCGGATGACCTCGACCACGCTGATGTCCGACGTCGTGCTGCCGGCCGCCACCTGGTACGAGAAGGCCGACCTGTCGTCGACCGACATGCACCCCTACGTGCACTCGTTCAGCGCGGCGATCGACCCGCCCTGGGAGACCCGCAGCGACTACGACGCGTTCGGCGCGATCGCCCGAACGTTCAGCGCATTGGCGGTCAAGCACCTTGGCGTCCGCAAAGACGTTGTGCTGACGGCCATGCAGCACGACACCGCAGATGCGATGGCCTACCCCGACGGCACCGAGCGTGACTGGCTGCGCAACGGCGAGACGCCGATTCCCGGCAAGACCATGCCCAAAGTGACTGTGGTGGAGCGTGATTACACCGCTATCGGTGACATGTGGCAGACACTTGGTCCGCTGGTGGACACCTTGGGGATGACCACCAAGGGCTACACCGTGTTTCCGCACGAAGAGGTCGAGGAATTGGCCGCCAAGTTCGGGGTGATGAAATCCGGTGCCGGCGCCGGGCGTCCCGCGCTGACCACCGCGACCCGGATGGCCGACACGGTACTGGCGCTGTCGGGCACCACCAACGGCAGAATCGCCACGGAGGGTTTCCGGGAGCTGGAGAAACGCACCGGACAGCGACTGGCGCACCTGTCCGAGGGCAGTGCGGAAAAGCGGATCACCTACGCCGACACCCAGGCGCGGCCGGTGCCGGTGGTCACCAGCCCGGAGTGGTCCGGCAGCGAGACCGGGGGACGGCGCTACGCCCCGTTCACGATCAACATCGAATGCCTCAAGCCGTTCCACACCCTGACCGGCCGGATGCACTTCTACACCGCGCACGACTGGATCGAGGAACTAGGCGAACATCTGCCGGTCTACCGTCCGCCGCTGGACATGGCGCGGCTCTTCGACGCTCCCGAACTCGGCGAGACCGGTGACGGCGTCGGGATCACCGTGCGGTACCTGACTCCGCACTCGAAGTGGTCGTTCCACTCCACCTACCAGGACAACCTGTACATGCTGTCGCTCTCGCGCGGCGGCCCGACCATGTGGATGAGCCCGGGCGATGCCGCGAAAATCGGTGTCCAGGATAACGATTGGATCGAAGCCGTCAACGTCAACGGCGTCTTCGTCGGCCGCGCGATCGTCAGTCAGCGGATGCCGGACGGGGTGGTGTTCGTCTACCACGTCCAGGAACGCACGGTGGACACTCCGCGGGCCGAGACCAACAACAAACGTGGCGGCACCCACAACTCGTTGACCCGGATCCGGGTCAAGCCCAGCCACTTGGCCGGTGGCTACGGCCAGCACGCGTTCGCATTCAACTACCTGGGACCGACCGGCAATCAGCGCGACGAGGTAACGGTGGTGCGGCGCCGCAGCCAGGACGTGAGGTATTAGCACGATGAAAGTTATGGCGCAGATGGCCATGGTGATGAACCTGGACAAATGTATTGGCTGCCATACCTGTTCGGTGACCTGCAAACAGGCCTGGACCAACCGTGAGGGCACCGAGTACGTCTGGTTCAACAACGTCGAGACCCGCCCCGGCGGTGGCTATCCACGGACCTATGAAGACCAGGATCGCTGGAAGGGCGGCTGGACGCTGGACCGCAAAGGCCGGTTGCGTCTGCTGGCCGGCGGCCGGCTCAACAAGCTGTTGAGCATCTTCGCCAACCCCAACCTGCCCGGCTTGAAGGACTACTACGAGCCGTGGACCTACGACTACGAGAACCTGACCGCGGCCCCGCTGGGAGACACCATTCCGGTTGCGGCACCGAAGAGTTCGATCACCGGCGAGCCGATGAAGATCCAGTGGGGACCCAACTGGGACGACAATCTCGCCGGGGCGCCGGAGACCCTGGTCAACGACCCGATTCTGGCGAAGGTCAGTGACCAGGTCAAAAGCGAGTTCGAAGAGACCTTCATGTTCTACCTGCCGCGGATCTGTGAGCATTGCCTGAATCCGTCGTGCGTGGCGTCTTGCCCCACCGGGGCCATCTACAAGCGTGAAGAAGACGGCATCGTGCTGGTCGACCAGGACCGCTGTCGTGGCTGGCGGCTGTGCGTTTCGGGCTGCCCGTACAAGAAGGTGTATTTCAACCACAAGACCGGCAAGGCCGAGAAGTGCCATTTCTGCTACCCGCGTATCGAAGTCGGCTTGCCGACGGTGTGCTCGGAGACCTGCGTCGGCCGACTGCGCTACATCGGCTTGGTGCTCTACGACGTCGACAAGGTGCTCGAGGCGGCTTCGGTCGACAACGACACTGACCTGTATGAGGCGCAGCGCGGCGTGTTCCTGGACCCGACCGACCCGGAGGTGATCGCGGGCGCACGCGCTGAGGGGATCTCGGACGCCTGGATCGAGGCCGCGCAGCGTTCGCCCATCTACGCGTTGATCAACACTTACAAGGTGGCATTGCCGTTGCATCCGGAGTACCGGACCATGCCGATGGTCTGGTACATCCCGCCGCTGTCCCCGGTGGTCGATGCCGTCAGCCGCGACGGGCACGACGGCGAAGACCTGGGCAACCTGTTCGGGGCGCTGTCCGCCTTGCGTATCCCGATGGCCTACCTCGCCGAGCTGTTCACCGCCGGTGACACCGGCGTGATCGAGGGTGTGCTGCGCCGGCTGGCAGCGATGCGCTCCTACATGCGCGACATCAGTCTGGGCCGCGAGACCCAACCGCACATACCCGCCTCGGTCGGCATGACCGAGGAAGAGATGTACAACATGTACCGGCTCCTCGCGATCGCCAAATACGAAGAGCGTTACGTCATTCCCACCGCCTACAGCCAGCAGGCGCACGACCTCGAACACATGGGCTGCTCGATCACCGGCGGACCTGAAGGGTATGAGGACCCATTCGTCGGCTCTGATGACGTCGCGAAGACATCGTTCCATCTGGTCGAAAACGGGCACGCGCAGCGGCCACCGGGCCGGACCAACCTGCTCAACTGGGGTGGCGGGGAGCGGGCCGTGCCGGAGATGTTCCCGGAGCATCAGTGAAGCGGTTCATTCATTCCCTACGACGACCGCCCGGTGGACCCGCCGAGCGGGCGGTGTGGCAGGCGGCGTCGCTGCTGCTGTCCTACCCCGACGAGCAGCTGCCCCAGCGGCTCGACACCGTGGACGAACTGCTGGCCCACGCCGACTCGTCGACGGCGAATCTGTTGCGGCGCACGGTCGCCGCGCTGCGCGCAGCTGACCCGATGACGGCCGCAGTCGACTACGTCGAAACCTTCGACATGAGGCGGCGCTCGACGATGTTTCTGACCTACTGGACCGGTGGCGACACCCGCAACCGCGGGATGCAGATGCTGGCCTTCGCCACCGCCTACCGCGAAGCCGGCGCCGAGCCGCCCGTGGGGGAGGCGCCCGACCACCTGCCGGTGGTCCTGGAGTTCGCCGCGACGGTGGATCCGCAGGCCGGCCGTCGGTTGCTGCTGGCGCACCGCACACCGATCGACGTGCTGCACCGTGCGTTGAGTGAAGCGAAGTCGCCGTATGCCTTCGCCGTGGGCGCAGTCTGCGAGACGCTCCCTTCGGCAACCGATCAGGAGGTGCAGAACGTGAGTCAGCTGATGGCATCCGGGCCGCCCGCGGAAGCTGTTGGGCTTCAACCCTTCACGGCAGCCGTTTCGCTCGGGATGCCGAAGGTGCCGACCCGATGACGGACGTCACCCTGATCAACCCCGCCGAGCTGTGGTGGGACATCGTGCCGTATTTCGTACTGGCCATCGCCGGCGTCGCCACCTGGTGGCGATACAAGTACGACAAGTTCGGGTGGACCACCCGCTCGTCTCAGCTGTATGAGTCCAAGCTGCTGCGGATCGGCAGCCCGATGTTCCACTTCGGCAGCTTCGTGGTGATCGCAGGACACATCATGGGACTCTTCGTCCCGGAGTCGTGGACCGAGGCGCTGGGCATGAGCGACCAGCTCTACCATCTGCAGGCGCTGGTCCTGGGCCTGCCCGCCGGCATCGCCACCCTGATCGGGGTCGGGTTGCTGATCTACCGTCGCCGCACCGAGCGCTCGGTGTTCAAGGCCACCAGCGTCAACGACAAGCTGATGTATGCGGTGCTGGTGTGTGCGCTGGTGGCCGGGATGAGTTGCACCCTGATGGGCACCACCGCCTACGGCGAGGCGCATGACTACCGCCAGACGGTCTCGGTCTGGTTCCGGTCGATCTTCACGTTCGATCCGCGGGGCGATTTGATGCTGCAGGCGCCGCTGTATTTCCAGGTTCACGTCATGATTGCGTTGACATTGTTCGCGCTGTGGCCGTTCACTCGTCTGGTGCACGCATTCAGCGCGCCGATCGGGTATCTGTTTCGGCCGTACATCGTCTACCGCAGCCGCGACGTCGCTAGGAGGAATCAGCCGATGGGTTCACGACCGCAACGGAGGGGCTGGTGAGGATCCGCACGGCGTTGCTCGGCACGCTCGGCTGTGTCTGCTTGGCGGCGCCGGCTCAGGCCGATCCCTCCGAGACCGACACCAATTTCCTGGTGTCTTTGCGGGCGGCCGGCATCACCTACAACAACGCTGACCAGGCCATCGTCACCGCGAAGATGGTGTGCGGTTTGATCGCCGAGGGCCAGCCCAGCCCGCAGGTGCTCGAGGGCCTCAAGGCCCGGAACCCGGGCCTGACGACCGAGCACGGCTCGCAGTTCGTGGGGATCGCCGCCCAGTTGTACTGCCCCGATCAGTTGGTGCGCAGCGGCGCCTAGAAACAACGATGAAGTCGTGGTTCCCGAGCAGGCTGAGCTGAGCTGGGCGCGTCGGCGGTGCTCGGCATAAAGTTACAGACGTGCCACTGCCTGACGAGGTCTATTCCCGACTGCTTGCGTTCCGCACGCGGTTGCGGCGCTTTGAGCGGTGGAGCGCCGACCAGGCGCAAGCGGCCGGACTCACCCCCGCGCAGCACCAGCTGCTACTGGCGGTGCGCGGCCACAGCGACTCGCGTGGGCCAACCGTCGGCGACATCGCGGACTACCTGCTGTTGCGCCACCACAGCGCCGGAGAGCTGATCCAGCGCGCCGAAGCCGCCTGCCTGGTCACCCGGGTCCGCGACAGCGACGACCAGCGGGTGATCCGGCTGCAGCTCACCGAAACGGCGGCGCAATGTCTGCAGTCGCTGACCGAACTGCACCTCAAGGAGCTCGAGAGGTTCTCCGCGGAGTCCCCTCTGGGGCTGTGACCTTCATTGCTCTAGGCTTCACGTTTTCGCGATTGACAGGGTGCGCTGGCAGAATCGCCCGGTGAACTTTCGTAACGTCGCCATCGTCGCGCACGTAGACCACGGCAAGACGACTCTGGTCGACGCCATGCTCCGCCAGTCGGGCGCCCTGCAGGAACGCGGTGAGGCGCAAGAGCGCGTCATGGACTCGGGGGATCTGGAGCGGGAAAAGGGCATCACGATCCTGGCCAAGAACACGGCCGTGCATCGCCACCACCCCGATGGAACCGTCACCGTCATCAACGTGATCGACACCCCGGGTCACGCCGACTTCGGCGGGGAGGTGGAGCGCGGGCTGTCCATGGTCGACGGCGTGGTCCTGTTGGTCGACGCGTCCGAGGGGCCGTTGCCGCAGACCCGATTCGTGCTGCGCAAGGCGCTGGCCGCGCACCTGCCGGTGATCCTGGTGGTCAACAAGACCGATCGGCCCGACGCCCGCATCGCCGAGGTGGTCGACGCCAGCCACGACCTGCTGCTCGACGTGGCCAGTGACCTTGACGACGAGGCGCAGGCCGCTGCCGAACACGCCCTGGGATTGCCTACGCTGTACGCCTCCGGCCGGGCCGGGGTGGCCAGCACCACCGCGCCCGCCGACGGCCAGATTCCGGATGCCGACAACCTCGACCCGCTGTTCGACGTGCTGCTCGAGCACGTCCCGCCGCCGTCGGGCGACCCGGAGGCGCCGCTGCAGGCGTTGGTCACCAACCTCGATGCCTCGCCATTCCTGGGCCGGCTCGCCCTGGTCCGGGTCTACAACGGCCGCATCCGCAAAGGCCAGCAGGTGGCCTGGATGCGTGAGGTCGACGGTGAACCGGTGACCACCACGGCGAAGATCACCGAACTGCTGGTCACCGAGGGTGTCGAACGTACCCCGACGGAAGAGGCCGGCGCGGGCGACATCGTCGCCGTCGCCGGGATCAGCGACATCATGATTGGCGACACGCTGGCGGATCTGGCCGCTCCGGTCGCACTGCCGCGCATCACCGTCGACGAGCCGGCGATCTCGGTGACCATCGGCACCAACTCCTCGCCGCTGGCGGGCAAGGTCTCCGGCCACAAGTTGACCGCGCGGATGGTCAAGTCACGTCTGGACACCGAGCTGATCGGCAACGTGTCGATCCGGGTGGTCGACATCGGTCGCCCGGACGCCTGGGAGGTCCAAGGCCGAGGCGAGTTGGCGCTGGCCATCCTCGTCGAGCAGATGCGCCGGGAGGGCTTCGAGCTGACCGTCGGTAAGCCTCAGGTGGTGACCCGCAAGATCGACGGCAAGGTGCACGAGCCGTTCGAGCACCTGACCGTCGACTGCCCCGAGGAGTATGTCGGCGCCATCACCCAGCTGGCGGCGGGCCGTAAGGGCCGGATGACCGAGATGGCCAACCACACCACCGGGTGGGTGCGGATGGAGTTCATCATCCCCAGTCGCGGGCTGATCGGTTGGCGCACCGACTTTCTCACCGAGACTCGCGGCACCGGTATCGCCAATGCGGTGTTCGAGGGTTACCAGCCGTGGGCCGGCGAGATCCGCGCCCGGCACACCGGGTCGCTGGTGTCCGACCGGGCCGGGTCCATCACGCCGTTCGCGTTGATCCAGTTGGCCGACCGTGGGCAGTTCTTCGTCGAGCCGGGCCAGGACACCTACCAGGGCATGGTGGTGGGGATCAATCCTCGGGCCGAGGATCTCGACATCAATGTCACCAAGGAGAAGAAGCTCACCAACATGCGGTCGTCGACGGCCGATGTGATGGAGACGCTGGCCCGTCCGATCGAGCTCGATCTGGAGCAGGCGATGGAGTTCTGCGCGGCCGACGAGTGCGTCGAAGTCACCCCCGAAGTGGTCCGGGTCCGCAAGGTCGAATTGGACTCCACGCTGCGGGCGCGCAGCCGCTCCCGGGCCAAGAACCTCTAGGGTTGGGCGCGGCTTTGCGCGCTGCTCGACGGTCTGCGCGCCCAAATCGCCGCCCGGATACCCTGGTAGTCGTGCCGAGACCAGCCCGCCGCGCCCATGTCACGGCGGGGGCACTGGTTTCGGTGACCATGCTGGTCCTGACGCAGGCGATCTCGTCGTGCACGGTGAACCCGCCGCCGGCGCCGCAGAGCACCGAGACGCCGAAGGTCACAGCCCCGCCGCCGCCGCGGATCAGCCAGATCATCATGGGCATCGATTCCATCGGGGCCGGTTTCAACCCCCACCTGCGTTCGGACCTGTCGGCGGTCACCGCGGCGATCAGCGCGCTGGTGCTGCCCAGCGCGTTTCGGCCAGTCCCGGACTCCAGTACCCCCACCGGTTCGCGGTGGGAGATGGACCCGACGCTGCTGGTGTCGGCCGCCGTGACTTCCGAGGCACCGTTCACGGTGACCTACCGAATCCGGCCCGAGGCCTCCTGGACCGACAACGCGCCGATCGCCGCCGACGACTTCTGGTACCTGTGGCAGCAGATGGTCACCCAGCCCGGTGTCGTCGACCCGGCGGGTTATGACCTGATCACCGGAGTGCATTCCGTCGAAGGCGGCAAGCAGGTGGTGGTCACCTTCGCCAAGCCGTACCCGGCGTGGCGGGAACTGTTCAACAACATCGTTCCGGCGCACATCGTCAAAGATGTGCCCGGCGGTTTCCCGGCCGGGCTGGCCCGGGCTCTGCCGGTCACCGGTGGCCAGTTCCGGGTGGAGAACATCGATCCACAGCGCGACGCGATCCTGCTCGCCCGCAACGACCGCTACTGGGGCCCGCCGGCCAAGCCGGACCTGGTCTTGTTCCGCCGCGCCGGGTCAGCGGCAGCGCTGGCTGACTCGATCCGCAACGGGGACACCCAGGTGGCTCAGGTGCACGGCGGTTCGGCGGCGTTCGCTCAGCTGTCGGTGATCCCCGGCGTGCAGACCACCCGGGTGGTCACGCCCCGAATCATGCAGTTCGCGCTGCGGGCAGCGGAACCCAAGCTGGCCGATGTGCGGGTTCGTCGGGCGATTCTGGGACTGCTCGACGTCGGCCTGCTGGCCACGGTGGGCGCCGGCAGCGACAACACTGTCACTTTGGACCAGGCCCAGGTTCGCACTCCCAGCGACCCCGGTTATGTGCCCACCGCACCGCCGGCGATGGCCGAATCGGCCGCGCTGGCACTGTTGCAGGCGGCCGGCTACCGAGTCGAAAAGGATGCGCCGCCGTCCGCGCTGGTCCCGCCGGCCGGCTCCGCCACCGGTGCGCCGCACCCGCCGGAGATCACCCGGGGGCGGATCAGCAAGGGCGGCGAGCAGCTGTCGCTGGTGATCGGGGTGGCGGCCAACGATCCGACCTCGCTGGCCGTGGCCAACACCGCTGCCGACCAGTTGCGCAACGTCGGGGTTGCCGCCACGGTTCTGGCGCTGGATCCGGTGAAGCTCTACCGGGAAGCGCTGGTCACCCATCAGGTCGATGCGATCGTCGGATGGCAGCAGGCCGGCGGCGACCTGGCCACACTGCTGGCTTCGCGTTACGGCTGCGGCGCATTGGCTCCCGCCACCGTGCCCGTCTCGGCGAGCCCGGTGC
>NZ_JRMM01000065.1:0-23256 GCF_000972905.1 Mycobacterium sp. UM_Kg27 | reverse complement strand
GGAGATGTGTATAAGAGACAGACTTCTATCTCGGCGGCGGCACCGCGGTCCAGGAGGCGACCGGGCATGCCGACACCGCAGACGAGATGTACAAGTACCTGGTCGCGGTGTCGCGCGAACCCGAGCACGACAAGATCCGGGCCTACTGCGACGGCAGTGTCGAGCACTTCAACTGGCTGGAGGATCTCGGTATTGCGTTCGAGCGCAGTTACTACCCGGAGAAGGCGGTGATCCAGCCCAACACCGAGGGGCTGATGTTCACCGGCAACGAGAAGGTGTGGCCGTTTTTGAACGAGGCCGTTCCGGCGCCGCGCGGGCACAAGGTTCCGGTGCCCGGTGACACCCAGGGCGCCAAGATGGCAATCGACCTGCTGCTCAAGCGGGCCGACAACCTCGGGGTGACGATCCGCTACGAAACCGGTGCCACCGGGCTGGTCACCGACGCCTCCGGCGCCGTCGTGGGTGTCACGTGGAAGCACTTCACCGAAAGCGGTGTGGTCAAAGCGAAGTCGGTGGTGATTGCCGCCGGTGGCTTCGTGATGAACCCGGAGATGGTCGCCCAGTACACGCCGAAGCTCGCCGAGAAGCCGTTCGTGCTGGGCAACACCTACGACGACGGGCTGGGCATCCGGATGGGGATGTCGGCGGGCGGCGCCACCAAGCACATGGACCAGATCTTCATCACCGCGCCGGTCTACCCGCCGTCGATCCTGCTGACCGGCATCATCGTCAACAAAGAGGGCAAGCGCTTCGTCGCCGAGGACTCCTACCACTCGCGCACCTCGGGATTCGTCATGGACCAGCCCGACAGCGCGGCCTTCCTGATCGTCGACGAGGCCCACATGCGCAAGCCGCAGGTGCCCTTGGTCCCGCTGATCGACGGATGGGAGACCGTTCCGGAAATGGAAGCCGCACTGGGCATTCCGGAAGGAAACCTGGTCGCGACACTGGACCGCTACAACACCTACGCGGCGCAGGGACAGGACCCGGACTTCCACAAGCAGCCGCCGTTCCTGGCTCCACAGGACAATGGCCCGTGG
This sequence comes from Mycobacterium sp. UM_Kg27, assembly GCF_000972905.1. Taxonomy (NCBI): domain Bacteria; kingdom Bacillati; phylum Actinomycetota; class Actinomycetes; order Mycobacteriales; family Mycobacteriaceae; genus Mycobacterium; species Mycobacterium sp. UM_Kg27. Next base: position 22,216 of record NZ_JRMM01000065.1, on the reverse strand, counting down.
GGCGCTTTCGACCTATCGCTGGGCAAGGCGATCTACGCCGGCTTCACCATCGGCGGGTTGGCGACGTCGGTGGACGGCGAGGTGCTGCGCAGTGACGGCCAGCCCATTCCGGGGCTCTACGCCGCCGGAGCCTGTGCGGCCAACATCGCCCAGGACGGTAAGGGATACGCCAGCGGGACCCAGTTGGGTGAGGGCTCGTTCTTCGGCCGGCGCGCCGGGGCGCACGCGGCAACTCGTTAGACCGCAGACAGGTCCCAGCGGCCCTGGCCGAGCAGCTCCAGCACGTGCTTGTGGTGCTGGCGCACCGTGTGCCGGTGGCTCACGCTGACCAGGATGGTGTCGGGCAGCTCGGAGCGCAGCAACCGGTACAGCGTCAGTTCCAGGCCTTCGTCGAGCGCCGATGTCGACTCGTCGAGGAAGGCAGCCTTGGGCCGCGTCAACAGGATTCGGGCGAATGCCACCCGCTGCTGCTCACCGGGCGAGAGCACCTTGGCCCAATCCTCGACGTCGTCGAGCCGGTCGACGAGATTCGGCAGCGACACCTTGACCAACGCCTCGGTGATCTCGGCATCGGTGACCTCGCCGGCCGACAGCGGGTAGGACACCACCGCTCGCAGATCACCCAGCGGGATGTAGGGCAGCTGCGAGATGAACATCGTGGCGTTGACCGCATCGGGGCGCCGCAGGGTTCCCGACGCGTACGGCCACAACTGGGCCAGGCTGCGCAGCAGCGTCGTCTTGCCACTGCCCGACGGTCCGGCGATCATCAGCGCATCACCGACGCCCAGCTGCACATCGAGCGCCTCGATCAGCGGGACACCCTCGGGGTTGCGCACCTCGACGCCCTCCAGCGCCACCGTGCCGTCCGGGCTGGGCTTGACCAGCAGCTCGGGAAGATCGCGGGCCTCGCGGTTGGCCTCCAGCAGGCCGTGCAGACGAATGATCGACGCCCGGTAACCGGCGAAGTTGTCGTAGGCGTTGCGGAAGAACGACAGGGAGTCAGAGATATTGCCGAACGCCGACGCGGTCTGCGCCACCCCGCCGAACATGATCTGTCCGGAGAACAGTCGCGGCGCCTGGATCACCCAGGGCAGCGGCACGATCGCCTGGCTCACCGACAGGTTCCAGCCGGCGAATCCGATGGTCCGGTTCACGAAGTTCAGATAGTTGGCGATGATCGCGCGGAACCGCGTCCGCAGCTGGACCCGCTCAGCCAGCTCGCCCCGGTAGAACGCCACCGACTCGGCGGCGTCGCGCACCCGCACCAGCGCGTACCGGAAGGCGGCGTTGGTGAGCTCATTGCGGAAGCTCAACCGGATCAGCGGACGGCCGATCCAGAACGCGACAATGGTCGCGATGGCCACATAAACCAAGACGATCAAAAACATCGCCCGCGGGATGTCGAACCCGAACACGGTCAGCGTGCCCGACAGGTTCCACAGGATGGCGGTGAACGACACCACCGTGACCATGGACTGGACGGCACCGAACAACAGCGTGCTGCCGGTGCCGTTGGACGGTGCGTTGACGTTGGCGCCGTTGCCCGCGGTGAAGATGTCGATGTCCTGCTGAATACGCTGATCCGGGTTGTCGATGGCGCCTTCGATGGCTTCGCCGACGGCCGGGTCAGGCGGTGTCTTGACGAAGTGGGCCCGGTAGTAGGCCCGCCCGTCCAACCAGTCCCCGGTCAGGCGATCGGTGAGCCAGATGCGCCAGTTCACCATGAAGTGCTGGGTCAGATAGATGTCGAGCATCACCCGCGCCACGTGCAGCACGGCCATCAGGCTGAAGATGCCGATCGACATCCAGAATCCGTGTACGCCGGACTGTTTGATGGCCTCGTCCCCGCCGGCGGCGCCCTGGAAGGCGGTCTGCAGCGACGAGTACATGTCGTTGCCCTGGAAACTGAACAACACGTTGAGCCGGACCGCGGTGATCACCGACAGCAGCAGCACGCCCAGCATCAGCCAGACACGCAGGCTGTCCCGCCCGGTGAAGTAGGCGCCGCTGATCTCCCAGAACTGGCGTCCCCATCGGGTGCTGACCCGCAGCAGGGCCGCCACTGCCAGCACGCTCACGGCGCTGATGGTCCAGGCCAGTGCGATCCACACCAGCGAATCGGGCAGCGCATGCCCCCAGTCGATGGACGGATTGAACAGCTTCGAGTCCACTGCCGATGTCTCCTTGCCGTCCGTATCGCCGCAATCGCGTCGCGGCCGGTATCCGAATCGAGAAATCCCGTGCGAAACCTACCGCAGCAGTGCGGCGTCGTGCCGGATAAGCATGGCCCGGCAGCCCGCCGACGCGACGGTGCCCCCGGCTTGCGAGCGACGGCCACCGCGTACCGTTGTGCTGTGGCTAACACCTCCAAGACTGTCTCCGGAACGCGAACCAAGTCGGGTCGGCTCAGCGGGAAATTCTGGAAACTGCTGGGCGCCAGCACCGAGAAGAACCAGAGTCGTTCGATGGCCGAGGTCACCGCGGCCGGCGAGTACGCCAAGAAGGCCGCTGGACTCGATGACGAGCAGCTGCGCAAAGCCGCGAAACTGCTCAAACTCAAGGAGCTGGCCGACGCCTCCGACATCCCGCAGTTCTTGGCGATCGCCCGGGAAGCCGCCGAGCGCAGTATCGGGCAGCGTCCGTTCGACGTTCAGCTGCAGGGCGCACTGCGGATGCTGGCCGGGGATGTCGTCGAGATGGCCACCGGCGAAGGCAAGACGCTCTCCGGTGCGATCGCTGCCGCCGGATACGCCATCGGTGGCCGGCACGTACACGTGGTCACCATCAACGACTACCTCGCGCGTCGCGACGCCGAATGGATGGGTCCGCTGCTGGAGGCTCTGGGGGTCACCGTCGGGTGGATCACCGAAGAGTCCACGGCGGCCGAGCGTCGCGCGGCCTACCAGTGCGATGTCACCTACGCATCGATCAATGAGATCGGCTTCGACGTGCTGCGTGACCAGTTGGTCACCGACGTCGACGATCTGGTCTCGCCCAACCCGGATGTGGCGCTGATCGACGAAGCCGACTCGGTGCTGGTCGACGAGGCGCTGGTGCCGCTGGTGCTGGCCGGCACCACCCACCGGGAGACGCCCCGGATGGAGATCGTCGAGCTGGTCGGGCGGCTCAAACCCGGCGTGGACTACGACTCCGACGAGGACCGGCGCAACATCCACCTCACCGAGGTGGGCGCGAACAAAGTCGAGAAGGCGCTCGGTGGCATCGACCTGTACTCCGAGGAGCACGTGGTCTCCACGCTGACCGAGGTCAATGTCGCCCTGCACGCGCATGTGCTGTTGCAGCGCGACGTGCACTACATCGTCCGCGACGGCAAGGTGCAGTTGATCAACGCCTCGCGTGGCCGGATCGCGGCCTTGCAGCGCTGGCCGGACGGCCTGCAGGCCGCGGTGGAGGCCAAAGAAGGTATCGAGACCACCGAGACCGGCGAGGTGCTCGACACCATCACGGTGCAGGCGCTGGTCAATCGGTATCCGACCGTGTGCGGTATGACCGGTACGGCGTTGGCGGCCGGCGAGCAGTTGCGGCAGTTCTATCAGTTGGGGGTCTCGCCGATCCCGCCGAATATGCCCAACATTCGCGAAGACGAGGCGGACCGGGTCTACATCACCGCCGCGGCCAAGAACGACGCCATCGTGGCCCACATCGTCGAGGTGCACGCCACCGGGCAGCCGGTGCTGGTCGGCACCCACGATGTCGCCGAGTCCGAGGAACTGTACGAGCGGCTGCGCAAGCGCGGTGTCCCGGCGGTGGTCCTCAACGCCAAGAACGACGCCGAAGAAGCCACGGTGATCGCCGAGGCCGGCAAGCTCGGGGTGGTCACGGTGTCCACCCAGATGGCCGGCCGCGGCACCGACATCCGCCTGGGCGGCTCCGAAGAGGCTGATCACGACGCGATCGTCGAGCTGGGCGGCCTGCACGTCATCGGCACCGGGCGCCAGCACACGCAACGCCTCGACAACCAGTTGCGGGGCCGGGCCGGTCGTCAGGGCGACCCGGGATCGTCGGTGTTCTTCTCCAGCTGGGAAGACGACGTCGCCGCGACCAACCTGGAAGCCAACAAGCTGCCGACCGAGACCGACGACGACGGTCGGATCCTGAGCCCGAAGGCCTCAGGCCTGCTCGACCACGCGCAGCGCATCGCCGAGGGCAAGCTGCTCGACATCCACGCCAACACCTGGCGGTACAACCAGCTGATCGCCCAGCAGCGCGCGATAATCGTGGAGCGGCGCAACACGCTGCTGTCCACCCCGGCGGCTCGCGAGGAGCTGGCCGAGCTCACCCCGAAGCGCTACGCGGAGTTGAAGGACCAGCTGGGGCAAGACGGGCAGGACGGCGAAGCCAAGCTGGAGAAGATCTGCCGGCTGATCATGCTCTACCACCTGGACCGCGGCTGGGCCGACCACCTCGCCTACCTGGCCGACATCCGCGAGAGCATCCACCTGCGTGCCCTGGGCCGGCAGAACCCGCTCGACGAGTTCCACCGGTTGGCGCTGGATGCGTTCGCCTCACTGGCCGCCGACGCCATCGAGGCGTCCCAGCAGACGCTGGAGACCTCGGACTCGATCGAATCCGAGCCGGGGATCGACCTGTCGAAGCTGGCCCGGCCCACCTCGACGTGGACCTACATGGTTCGCGACAACCCGCTGAGCGACGACAGCATGGATGCGCTGAGCCTGCCCGGGATCTTCCGCTAGGGGGTCGGTATGACTGTCGGCTCCGGCTCCGATCGCGTTGAGGACCGGGTGCTCACCGTGCCCAACGTGATCAGCCTGGCTCGCCTCGGCCTGATCGGCGTTTTTCTTTATCTGCTGCTGATCGCGCGGGCCGACGGACCGGCAGTGGCGACCCTGATGCTCAGCGGTGCCTCCGACTGGGCGGACGGCAAAGTGGCTCGCCTGTTCAACCAGTACTCGACGCTGGGGGCGCTGCTCGACCCGGCGATCGACCGGCTTTACATGCTGGCGATTCCGGTCGCATTCGGCGTGCGGGGTTTGGTGCCCTGGTGGATCATCGGCGTGCTGCTGGCCCGGGATCTGCTGCTTGCCGCCACCCTGCCGGCGCTGCGTAGCCGGGGACTGACCGCGCTGCCGGTGACCTACGTGGGCAAGGCGGGCACCTTCGCGCTGATGTCGGCGTTTCCGCTGATCCTGCTGGGGCAGTGGGATCAGCTGTGGAGCCGCGTGGTGCTCTCGGCCGGCTGGGCCTTCCTGATCTGGGGCCTGGGCATGTACCTGTGGGCGTTCGTGCTGTATCTGGTCCAGGTGAGACTGGTGGTCCGCACCATGCCGAAGGTTGCCGGTGGCTGAGCCGTTTTTCGCGCTGAGTGGCTACGACTCTCAGGGGGCGGGCGCCCACGAGGCCGGCAGGCCGCGGAAATTCGCGGTGCCGTCTTTGCTGCGCTCCCTGTTGTCCGAACATCTCGACCCCGGCTACGCCGCGGCGGCAGCCCGGCGTGCACGCCGCACCGCACCCCCCGCTGCCACCGCCCGGGTCGCGGGGTGGGCATGGGAGGCGGCGGCGGCGTTGCTGGTGGCGGCGGTGTTCGCCGTCGCGGTGGCGCAGGCCCGGTCGGTGGCTCCCGGGGTGCACGACGCCCAACAGGTGCTGGCGACGAATGTCCGCGCGGCCGAAGCCGTCACCGGGAGGCTGGCCGACAAACGGGAGACCTACGCCAACCGGGTCGACGAGTTGCGCCGGCACCGGCTGGCCGACGACGCCCAGGGCCAGCGGGTGTTGGCCGGCCTGGACGCGCTCAGCCTGGAGGCCGCCGGCACGCGGGTGAGCGGCCCCGGGCTCACCGTCACCGTCACCGACCCCGGAGCCGGGCGGAATCTCTCCGATGCCTCCAAACAGCGGGTGTCGGGCAGTCAGCAGATCATCTTGGACCGCGACCTCCAGCTGGTCGTCAACTCGCTGTGGGCCAGCGGGGCCGAGGCGATCGCCGTCGGAGACGTCCGCATCGGGCCCAACGTCACGATCCGGCAGGCCGGCGGAGCCATCCTGGTCGACAACAAACCGATCAGCAGTCCCTATTCGCTGCAAGCCATCGGGCCGCCCCGCGAACTGCGCGACACCTTCGACCGCAGCCCCGGGCTGTACCGGCTAAGGCTGTTGGAGGCGTCCTACGGGGTGGGGGTTCGGGTCGACGGGCGCAGCTCGGCCGACCTCACGCTGCCGGCCGGCTCGGTGCGAGATGTCCGGTTTGCCAAACAGATAGGGGCGTCGTGACGCAAGCTAGCGCTGCGGGTCGTGACTTGGCCGGCTTGGCCGTCGTGGCCCGCACGGATCCGGTTCGGGAGGCTGGAGTGATGTCGCAATGATCGGTATCGCCGCGCTCATCGCCGGCATCGTCTTGGGACTGCTCTTTCACCCCAGCGTGCCGGAGGTGGTTCAGCCCTATCTGCCGATCGCCGTGGTGGCCGCGCTGGACGCCGTGTTCGGCGGCCTGCGTGCCTACCTGGAGCGGATCTTCGATGCGAAGGTGTTCGTCGTGTCGTTCGTCTTCAACGTTCTGGTGGCCGCTCTGCTGGTCTACCTCGGTGACCAGTTGGGGGTCGGCACCCAGCTGTCCACCGCGATCATCGTGGTGCTGGGCATTCGCATCTTCGGCAACGCGGCGGCGCTGCGGCGACGGCTGTTCGGGGCCTGACACACATGAGTAGCGCCGATCCGGCATCGCACGGCCGTCACGAGCTGCCGCAGCCACCTGCTCGGAACGGTGTGCCGCCGCCCCGCGGCCGTTCCGGACCGGTGTTCAGCGTGCTGGGGATGCTGTTGTGTCTGCTGCTGGGCGTGGCGATCGTCACTCAGGTCCGCCAGAACGACTCCGAGGACGCGCTGGAGACGGCCCGCCCCGCTGACCTACTGGTGCTGCTGGATTCGCTGCGCCAACGCGAGGCCACCCTCAACACCGAAGTCGCCGAACTTCAGCAGACGCTCAACGCCCTGCAGGAGTCCGGCAGCAGCGACCAGGCCGCCATCGAAAACGCCCAGGCGCGGTTGGCCGCGCTGGCGATCATGATCGGCACCGTGGGCGCGGCCGGTCCCGGCGTGGTGATCACCGTGGACGATCCGACCCGCGGGGTGGCGCCCGAGACCATGCTCGACGTGATCAACGAACTGCGGGCAGCCGGTGCCGAGGCGATGGAGGTCCGCGACGGCACCAAGGCAGTGCGCATCGGGGTGGATTCGTGGGTTGCGGGCACGCCCGGTGCGCTGGAGTTCGACGGCACGGCTCTGGCGCCCCCGTATTCGGTTCTGGCGATTGGGGATCCCCCCACCCTGGCGGCCGCGATGAACATTCCCGGCGGGGCCGTCGACAGCGTCAAGCGGCTTGGCGGCGCCATGGCGGTGCAGCAGGCCGACCGTGTTCAGGTGACCGTGTTGCGACAACCGAAACCCCGCCAATACGCTCAGCCAGTCAAGTGAGCCCGACAGCGCAAGGAGCACCATCACCGTGAGCTCGGAAAGTTTAGTTCCAGCCGACCTGTACTACACCGCTGAGCACGAGTGGGTTCACCGCACCGGCCCGGACACCGTCCGCGTGGGCATCACCGACTTCGCGCAGGCCGCCCTCGGTGACGTGGTCTTCGTGCAGCTGCCCGCAGCGGGCACCGAGGTCACCGCCGGAGAGGCCTTTGGCGAGGTGGAGTCGACCAAGTCGGTCTCGGACCTCTACGCACCGATCACCGCATCGGTGAGCGCGGTCAACGCCGAACTGGACGCCAACCCGCAGTTGGTGAACTCCGACCCCTACGGCGCCGGCTGGCTGCTGGAACTTCAGGTGGCGAACGCGGATTCGGCGGCGCTGGACCAAAGTCTGGCGGGGCTGCTGACCGCCGACGCCTACCGGGCGACGTTGTCGGAATGACGATTGTTAGCCTGCCTGCCGGGACACGCTGGGCATCCGGCGACACGATCCCGCGGTGCGGGGGACATGACGGACCGCTGCGCGGTACGGTCGACTCAACGATTCAGGGTTGGGCGCAAGACATGTCCGGCGGGCGCGACCAGGTAGCAGAACAGCGGCCAGTGAGGAGTAGCGGGTGACGGAGAAGGACCCGGCAACGGGGCAAGACCAGGCAGGCGATGAGGTCACGGTGGAAACCACATCGGTTTTCCGCGCCGATTTCCTGAACGAACTCGACGCTCCCGCGCAGGCGGGCGGCGAGAGCCTGACCTCGGGTGTTGAAGGACTCCCCGTGGGTTCGGCGCTGCTGGTGGTCAAGCGCGGTCCCAATGCCGGATCGCGGTTCCTGCTCGACCAACCGGTCACCGCGGCCGGTCGGCACCCCGACAGCGACATCTTTCTCGACGACGTCACGGTGAGTCGTCGTCACGCCGAGTTCCGGCTGGAGGGCAACGAGTTTCAGGTTGTCGACGTCGGCAGCCTCAACGGGACCTATGTCAACCGGGAGCCGGTTGATTCGGCGGTCCTGGTCAACGGCGACGAGGTGCAGGTCGGCAAGTTCCGGCTGGTGTTCCTGACCGGCCCGAAGACGGGTGAGACCGAGGCCGGGCCGGGCAGCTGATGACCGCGCCTGACAGCCCTGACCTGGCCGGGATGTCAATCGGAGCGGTGCTGGACCTGCTTCGGCCGGATTTTCCCGACGTCACGGTCTCCAAGATTCGTTTCCTGGAAACCGAGGGGCTGGTCATGCCGCAGCGGGCGGCGTCGGGCTATCGCCGATTCAGTGCGTACGACTGCGCACGGCTGCGCTACGTGCTGACCGCACAACGCGACCAGTACCTGCCGTTGAAGGTGATCAAGGCGCGGCTGGACGCCGAACCCGATGGCGCGCTGCCGTCCCCGGAGTCGCCGTACCCCACCCCACGACTGGTGTCGGCCGGCGGCGAGACCGCCCACGGCGCGACGGCGCTGCCCGCGCCGCCGCGGCAGGTGCGGCTGAGCCGGGAGGATCTGCTGCAGCGTTCCGGCGGCGACGACGCGCTGCTGACGGCATTGGTCAGAGCGGGCGTGATCAGCGCCGGGCCGGGTGGGCTGTTCGACGAGCACGCCGTGGTGATCGTCCAGTGCGCGCGGGGGCTGGCCGACTACGGCGTGGAGCCGCGGCACCTGCGTGCTTTCCGCTCTGCGGCCGACCGGCAGTCCGACCTGATCGCCCAGATTGCGGGCCCGCTGGTCAAGGGGGGCAAGGCGGGGGCACGCGACCGGGCCGACGACCTGGCGCGCGAGGTCGCGGCGCTGGCGATCGCGCTACACACCGCGCTGCTCAAGTCCTCGGTACACGACGTACTGCACGGCTGAGGACTAGACTTCGCCTCGTTGGCTCGTTGCGCGCCATCCGGTTGTCCGACCGGGGGTTTCGCGACGAGTCAGACTGGGACGACAAGGACTTGGGACAGACGCGAACGCGGAGGGCTGACTGGAGATGGGTGAAGTACGCGTGGTCGGCATCCGCGTCGAGCAGCCGCAGAACCAGCCGGTGCTGCTGCTGCGCGAAGCCGACGGTGATCGATATCTCCCGATCTGGATCGGACAGGCCGAAGCCGCCGCCATCGCCCTGGAGCAACAGGGCGTGGAGCCCGCCCGGCCCCTGACGCACGACTTGATCCGTGACCTGATCGGCGCGCTCGGGCATTCGCTCAAGGAGGTCCGGATCGTCGACCTGCAGGAGGGCACGTTCTACGCCGACCTGATCTTCGACCGCGACATCACGGTGTCGGCGCGCCCGTCGGACTCGGTGGCCATCGCGTTGCGGGTGGGTGTTCCGATTTTCGTCGAAGAGGCGGTGCTGGCCGAGGCGGGCCTGCTGATCCCCGACGAGGGCGACGACGAGACCAGCGGCGCGGTGCGCGAAGACGAGGTGGAGAAGTTCAAGGAATTCCTCGATAGCGTGTCGCCCGACGATTTCAAAGCAACCTGACCCGGCGCGGCGGACTCAGCCTCGTCACAGATCCGTTTCATCTCTCTGCCGTCGACGCGACACGCCCGAACGAAAGCAACACGCGCAAAACGCGGCCCTCATACTTGAACCACGGCGGGAACAACTGCACGGCAGCTCGTCGGACGGCGTATGCTCACGACCAACTCGGGCAAGAGCAAACGCGGCCACTGGCCAGTCAGTGGCAACGAGCGCGATCGGCGAGAGGAAGCAGCGTGGGCGACCAACCGGGGCAGGAACAGCTGGACTTCACGGGTCAGTCCGACCAGGGCGACCGTCAGGTCCCGGCGGCCCCTTCCAGCGCCGGCCAACCCGTACAGGGCGGCTTGTTCCCGGACGACTCGGTTCCCGACGAACTCGTCGGTTACCGCGGCCCCAGCGCCTGTCAGATCGCCGGCATCACCTACCGCCAGCTCGACTACTGGGCCCGTACCTCGCTGGTGGTGCCCTCCATCCGGGGCGCGGCCGGCTCCGGTAGCCAGCGGCTGTACTCGTTCAAAGACATTCTGGTGCTCAAGATCGTCAAGCGGCTCCTGGACACCGGCATCTCGCTGCACAACATCCGGATCGCCGTCGACCACCTTCGCGAGCGCGGTGTCCAGGATCTGGCCAACATCACGCTGTTCTCCGACGGCACCACTGTGTACGAATGCACCTCGGCTGAGGAGGTCGTCGACCTGCTGCAGGGCGGTCAGGGCGTGTTCGGCATCGCGGTGTCAGGCGCGATGCGCGAGCTGACCGGCGTGATCTCCGACTTCCCCGGGGAGCGCGCCGACGGCGGCGAGTCGATCGCCGCGCCGGAAGACGAGCTGGCCAGCCGCCGCAAGTTCCGCGACCGCAAAACCGGCTAGAAATCACCGCCGCGACGTCGGCATTGCGGTCGAAACCCGTTGCGGTGCATTGCTTTTATTCGACAGCTTTTATTCGACAGCGCGTTCGGCCATCGGCGTCAGGACCTCTTGAGCGAAGTGTCGCAGCGCCGCATCATCGCGGAAGTCCGGATCGGCGGATGGCAGCGAGATATAGGTCAAGAACAGCCGGGCGAACACGTCGGCGACCCAGCGCACCGGCTGGCCCGGACTGCCGGGCGCGTCGCCGTGCAGGTAGTTGGCGATAAACGCTGATCCCATCGCCAGCAGGTCGCGGGAATCGGCGGCCGGTAGCGGCTCGAACTGCGCGGCGCGGCTCAGCATCGGATGTTCGCGGGCGAACGTGATGGCGGCGACGAAGGCCTCGGCCACGCCGTGGTGGGGGTCGGGCGTGTTGTCGATGGCGTCGGCCACCGTCGCCAGAAAACGCTGGGTCTCGCGGCGGATCAGGGCCTGGATCAGATCTTCGCGACGGGGAAAGCGGCGGTAGGCGGTCATCCGCGACACGCCCGCACGCCGCACCACCTCTTCGATGGTGACGCGCCGCAGGCCCACCGTCGCCGCTTCGTGAACGGCGGCGTCAAGAATGCGTTGCGCGGTCGGGTCGGTGGCATGGTCGGCGGGTGATCCGGCGACCGTTTCGCCGATGACGGTGATGAACTGCCGGTCGATCATGGTGCTCCTGCGGTGGTCACACTGGCGCCGTTGGCGCGTTCTCGCGCCAGTTTGGCGTAGGCGGGAAGGCCGTAGGCCCACCGGAGTCGTCGGGCGTCGAACTGCAGCGCCGGGCCGATCAGTCGCCTGACCAGCATGGGCGGGCGGTCGAATCCGGTGAGTTCTCGGGCCCAGCTCGGTGCGTAACTCATGCCGGCGTACACCGCGAACCGGTGTAGCGCGCGGTCGAGGGGGTCGGGCAGGTCGGGGTAGAAGGGTGCGGTGAGCAGGAAGTCGATGAACTCACGGGTCTGCGCGTTGACACCGAGTTGCGGGCGCATCCGGCGCACGTAGTCGTCGAGCTCAGCCATGTTCGACGGCACCCATTCGGCCCCCGCCATCCGGCCGATGGTCGCCTGCTCGGTCAGGTATCGGTCGCGTTCGTGCGGGGTCAACGGCCGATTCGTGCGCTCGAAGGTGCGCATGATCATCCACGGGATGCAGGTGTGTACCCACGCGAGCAGTTCGGGGTCCAGGGCGCGGTATGCCACGCCGTCGGGCCGGTTGCCGGTCACGTGGGAATGGATGGACTTCACCCGGTCGATCAGCTGCGTCGCGGCCTCGGTGTTGCCGAAGGTCGTGGTCAACACGTAACCGAGGGTGGTGCGGGCGCGCCGGAAGGGATCCTGACGGTAGGTCGAAAGATCCTGCACGCCGGCGATCACCGACGGATGAAGGATCTCCAGCACGATCGCCGGCAATCCGGCCTGCGCGACCGCGGCAACGTCCGCGTTCACCTCCCAGGACACACTGCCCGGACCGATCAAGCCCACGTCGCCCGGCGGGCCACCGTAGACGCCAGGGTCGTCATGCCGGCCGGTGATGTTCTCGAATTCGTTGACGATGCGCTGGCGTAGCCCGTCCATCTCCACCACCCACTGATATGAATGTTACAAATATAGTCTTAGTTATACCACGACGGCGGCCCGGTGCCCAGCGGATCCTGCCGGGCCGGGCCCGGCGGGTAGTATTGGCACCGCATCAGCCCCGCGCGGGAGAGTTCCGTGGCAGCCAGCCGCGGACGCCGAAGGAGCAATACCTCTCCGTCAACCTCTCAGGCACCCGGACCGCGCCGGCATTGATGCCTCTGGAAAGCGGTGACGCCCGTTCGGGTTACACCCGCCCATGGGGAAAGGCGCCGCAGGAATCTCGGCGCCGAATCTCTCAGGCGCCCGGGCCGGGCAGACGACAGAGGGGGAGGACACGAATTCGTCTCGCAGTCGTCTAGCGCCCAGGAGTTCCCGTGTCCGAGTACACCGAATCCCGCTTTGTTGACCGGCACATCGGCCCCGACAGCGCCGCGATCGACGCGATGCTCGCCGTCATCGGTGTCGCGTCGCTGGAGGAGCTCGCCGCCAAGGCGGTCCCCGCCGGCATCCTCGACGCGCTGAGCGCCGACGGCATCGCGCCCGGGCTGGACGTCCTGCCGGCCCCGGCCACCGAGGCCCAGGCCCTGGCCGAACTGCGCGAACTGGCCGATGCCAGCACGGTCGCCGTGTCGATGATCGGCCAGGGCTACTACGACACGCTCACCCCCCAGGTGCTGCTGCGCAACATCATGCAGAATCCGGCGTGGTACACCGCCTACACGCCGTACCAGCCGGAGATCAGCCAGGGCCGGCTGGAGGCCCTGCTGAACTTCCAGACCATGGTCGCCGAGCTGACCGGGTGCGAGATCGCCAACGCCTCGATGCTCGACGAGGGCACCGCGGCCGCCGAGGCGATGACGTTGATGCACCGCGCCACCCGAGGCACCTCGCATCGGCTGCTGGTCGACTCCGACGTGTTCACCCAGACCGCGGCCGTGCTGGCGACTCGGGCCGAGCCGCTGCGCATCGAGATCGTCACCGCCGACCTGCGTGCGGGACTGCCCGACGGTGACTTCTTCGGGGTGATCGTGCAGTTGCCGGGTGCCTCGGGCCGGATCACCGATTGGTCGGGGCTGATCGCGGCCGCCCACGAGCGCGGTGCGCTGGTGGCGGTGGGAGCGGACCTGCTGGCCTGCACGCTGCTGACCCCGCCCGGCGAGATCGGCGCGGACGTGGCATTCGGCACCGCCCAGCGGTTCGGGGTGCCGATGGGCTTCGGCGGCCCGCACGCCGGCTACCTCGCCGTGCATTCCGGTCACGCCCGCCAGCTGCCCGGCCGGCTGGTCGGGGTGTCCCTGGACGCCGATGGCTCGGCGGCGTTCCGGCTGGCGCTGCAAACGCGCGAACAGCACATCCGCCGGGACAAGGCCACGTCGAACATCTGTACCGCGCAGGTGCTGCTGGCGGTGATGGCCGCGATGTATGCCAGCTACCACGGCGCCGACGGTCTGACCGCGATCGCCCGGCGAGTGCACGCCCAGGCCGAGAAGATCGGTGCCGCACTCGGTGAGGCGCTGGTGCACGACCGCTATTTCGACACAGTGCTGGCCCGGGTGCCCGGCCGCGCCGACGAGGTGATCGCAGCGGCCAAGGCCGGCGGGATCAACCTGTGGCGCGTCGACGCCGATCACGTCTCGGTGGCCTGCGACGAAACGACCACCGACGCACAGGTGGCCGCGGTACTGGACGCCTTCGGACTGGCCGCGGTCGAGCCGGCCGGCGCGCCCATCGCCACCCGCACGTCGGAGTTCCTGACCCATCCGGCGTTCACTCGCTATCGGACCGAAACCGCGATGATGCGTTACCTGCGCTCGCTGTCGGACAAGGACATCGCCTTGGACCGCAGCATGATTCCGCTCGGCTCGTGCACGATGAAGCTCAACGCGGCCGCCGAGATGGAGTCGATCACCTGGCCGGAATTCGCGCGTCAGCATCCGTTCGCTCCGGCCGGCGACGCCGTCGGTCTGCGGACGCTGATCGCGCAGCTGGAAACCTGGCTGGCGGGCATCACCGGATATGACGCGGTTTCACTGCAACCCAATGCCGGCTCGCAGGGGGAGTACGCGGGTCTGCTGGCGATCCACGCCTATCACGCCAGCCGCGGCGAGTCGCATCGCGACATCTGCCTGATCCCGTCCAGCGCCCACGGCACCAACGCCGCGTCGGCGGCGCTGGCCGGAATGCGCGTGGTGGTGGTCGCCTGCCGCGACAACGGCGACGTCGACCTCGACGATCTTCGCGCCAAGGTCGATCAGCACGCTGCGGCGCTGTCGACGCTGATGATCACCTATCCCTCCACGCACGGCGTCTACGAGCACGACATCGCCGAGATCTGCGCCGCCGTGCACGACGCCGGTGGCCAGGTCTACGTGGACGGCGCCAACCTCAATGCGTTGGTCGGGCTGGCTCGGCCCGGGCGGTTCGGGGGCGACGTCAGCCACCTGAACCTGCACAAGACCTTCTGCATCCCGCACGGCGGCGGCGGCCCGGGCGTCGGGCCGGTGGCGGTGCGCGCGCACCTGGCCGAGTTCCTGCCCGGCCACCCGCTGGCCGCCGAGTTGCCCGCCGGGCATCCGGTGTCGGCGGCGCCGTACGGGTCCGCGTCGATCCTGCCGATCACCTGGGCCTACATCCGGATGATGGGTGCCGAGGGCCTGCGTGCGGCGTCGTTGACGGCGATCGCGTCGGCCAACTACATCGCCCGACGGTTGGACGAGCACTACCCGGTGCTTTACACCGGCGAGAACGGCATGGTCGCCCACGAGTGCATCCTGGACCTGCGAGCGATCACCAAGAGCACCGGCGTGACCGTCGACGACGTCGCAAAGCGTTTGGCCGACTACGGTTTCCACGCTCCGACCATGAGCTTCCCGGTGGCCGGGACCCTGATGGTGGAGCCCACCGAGAGTGAGAGCCTCGCCGAGGTCGACGCGTTCTGCGAGGCGATGATCGCCATTCGCGGCGAGATCGACCGGGTCGGAACCGGCGAATGGACGGTGGAGGACAACCCGCTGCGCGGGGCGCCGCACACCGCGGAGTGCCTGATGGTCGATAAGTGGGAGCACCCCTACACCCGGGAACAGGCCGCCTACCCGCTGGGCCGCGGGTTCCGGCCGAAGGTGTGGCCCCCGGTGCGCCGGATCGACGGGGCCTTCGGCGACCGTAACCTGGTCTGCTCGTGTCCGCCGGTGGAGGCCTACAGCTGAGGCGCCCGGCCTTCGGGAAATAGCCAGCAAAGTCTCAGCGAGAGCAAAAAAGAGTCTAGGATCGCCCTTATCCAACTCATGGTTGAGGTTCCGATCTAGGAGGACTCGTGCGGGAGCCACTTTCTCGCTCCTGCGTCAGCACCGGCGTCGCGCTCGTCAGCGCAGGGATCGTCACGCTCGCTCCGGTTGCGGTACCGCCGCCGGCCGCCGCGGTTTCAGCCGGAGTCGCGCTGACCACCTCCTACGGTGACCTGTTCTCCAACACCACGGCCAACATCGATCGGATCAGTACGCACGCGGACTGGTCGGCGATCTCGCAGCTGGTCACCGCGATGTTCGCCAATCCGGTCGGGGTGATCGAAGCGGCCAGCAACTTCACGCTGGCGGTGGACACCGACACCGCATCGCTGCCGGCGACGCTCTCGGTGCAGCTGTCGCCGGGGCTGGAATTGCTGATCGCCGGACTGACATCGCACGTGGCGACGCTGGACGCGCTCTTCGGCGTGGTCGACGAGCTGGGTGACCCCAGCACCGCATTCACCGCGCTGTTCAACGCCCCGGCCACGCTGCTCGACGCCTACCTCAACGGCCAGCACAACCTTTCGTTGCTGGACGGCATCGTCAGCATTCCGCTGTTCAGCGGGGTGCTGGCGCCCGAACAGAACTTGGAGATCGGCCTCAACCTGTCCCAGTTGCTGCAGATGCTGGGCCTGGGCACTCCGGATCTGAGCGAGCTGAACCTTGACGGCGTGATCGACCAGATCCGTCTCGGCACCCTGACCTTGGGTGGGCTGCTCAGCGGTCTGGGGTTCAGCGATGAAGGCCTGGGGGATCTGCTGAAGCTGGCCACCGACGTCAGCACCCTGGGCGATCTGCTCGACTTCGTGGGCCTGGGCGACTTGGGGCTGAGCCGCTACAGCCTCACCGCCCTGCTGGGCGAACTGGGCCCCGGCAGTGACTTCTTCCGCGATCTCGACCTGGATCTCGCGCTCGGCAACTTCAGGCTGGTCGACGTGCTAAGCGCATTCGGGATCGACGCCTGGATTCCCCTGGGCGTGGGCCAGGTACTGGTCGGGCTTGGCGACGGCGACCTGGCCGGCGAACACCTCGGCAGCCTACTGTCCGACGTCGGCCTTCTCACCGAACTCCTGAGCTGGCTCAACGCGACTGCGGCTGACCTCTTCGACCCCATTCCGCTGGTAGGGCCGCTGCTGACCGACTTTTTCAGCGGCCTGTTGGGAGTCGACAGCCTGGAGTCGCTGCTCAACACCTTCACGCTCGGCGACCTGCTGGGAGACCTGCGCATCGACGGCCCCGTCGCTTCGGTGTTGGGGAGTGTGGGCAGCGCATTGCTGTCCGCAGGCAACCTGACCATCGGCGGCATCCTGCAAGATCTCGGCTTCACCGATTCCATCGGCGACCTGACGCTGCGCGACGTGCTCAATGGGCTGGGGGGCGCACTCGGCGGCGTACTGACCGATGGCCCACTCGGGTTGGACCTGACCTGGCTGTTGAACGGCTTTGACGTGGGCGACCTGGTCGGCTTTCTGGGACTCGATGATCTGTCACTCAACGTCGGCGACCTCGTCGGGGACTGGGTGAACCCCTATCTCGCCGACCTACTCGAGGGCTTCGTCCAAGGGCAGGTGAACTTGGCCGGCGCCAGTGTCGGCGCCTTCGGCGGGACGTTCACCGAACTGTTCGTCAGCATGCCGCAGCAGCTCCTCGCCATGCTGGGCGAGTAGCCACCAGCGCGGTTTCGTAGCCGCATCAGATCGGTCGAATTCGGCTGCCGCAGCGCCCCGGGTGGCGGGGCAGAACGCTGGGTGCACCCGCAGAAAGTTCAGTGAAATCTCAAGTTGGACCTGAAAGAGGTTTACGCTGACCTCATCCGAATAACGATTAACATCGTCTGGGGGAAGATCATGCAACACCTCATTCTTCGTCCGCACCTCACCGCCGGTATCGCCGTCGTGGGTGCTGGACTGCTCGCGGTCGTGCCGGTCGAGCCCGTCACCGCGCCGGCGCTCTCATCAGCGGAAACACCCGCTGTCGCGCTGACCACCACCTACACGGAGTTGTTCACCAACACCTGGGACAACGTGCAGAACATCAGTGCACACGCCGATTGGTCGGGGATCTTCCAGGTCTTCACCGCGATGTTCACCAACCCGCTCGGGGTGATCGGCGCCTTCACCGATCTCACCCCGACCGTGGACACCGACATCACAGCACTGCCCGCGACGGTTTCGGTGCAGCTGGCGCCGGCGATGGAGTTGCTGATCGCCAATCTCGGGTCGCAGGCGGCGACCCTGAACGCGCTCAACAGCGTGATCGCCGACCTGGGCGACCCGGCAACCGGCTTCACCGCGCTGCTCAACGCGCCTGCCACCGTGCTCAACGCCTACCTCAACGGCCAGGACAACCTGAGCCTGCTCGGCGGCATCATCACCATCCCGGTGTTCAACGGCATCCTGGCGCCCGAGCAGAACATGGCGGCCGACCTCAACCTGACCAAACTGCTGGACGCCCTGGGGCTGGGCAACCTCGACCTGACCAATGTCAACCTCGCAGCCTTGATCGACCAACTCGGCCTGGGCGACCTGACCCTGGGGGGACTGCTCACCGAGCTGGGGATCAGCGGTGACGGCTTGGGTGACCTCCTGAAGCTGGGCAGCAACATCACCGACCTGGGCGGACTGCTGAGCTTTCTGGGCCTGGGCGACCTCGGGTTGGGCAGCTTCAGCTTGACCGGCATCCTCAGCGGGCTGGGCCTGGACACCGACGTCGACCTGAACAGCTTGAGCCTCGATGACGTGCTGAACGCGTTCGGAATCAACACCGAGATCAACCTCGGCCTGGCCCAATTGCTGACGGATCTGGGCTTCGGAGGCCTGGTCGATTCCTCGCTGGGGTCGCTGCTCGCCGGGCTGCCCACAGGTGCGCTCACCGATATCACCAACTTCCTGAATTCTGTGCTGGCGAGCATCATCAACGGCCTGCCGCTCGTGGGGACCGTTCTGGACGAAGTGCTCGGTTCCGTCGTCCTGACCCCGCAGAACCTGATCGACGCGCTGAACACGGTCACCTTCGGTGACCTGTTGGGCGGTCAGAGCATCGACGAGACCGTCAGCTCGCTGCTTGCCGCTCTCGGGGTGACATTGCCTACCGGCGACCTCACCATCGGCGGAATCCTGGAAGGTCTCGGCTTCGCCGATTCCACCGGTGAGCTGACGCTGGGCGGCTTGTTGAGCGGACTGGGTGGTGGACTGCTCGGGCTCGACGTCACCGGGCTGTTGAACGGTTTGGACCTGGGCGGCTTGATCAGCGGTCTGGGCC
This sequence comes from Mycobacterium sp. UM_Kg27, assembly GCF_000972905.1. Lineage (NCBI taxonomy): Bacteria > Bacillati > Actinomycetota > Actinomycetes > Mycobacteriales > Mycobacteriaceae > Mycobacterium > Mycobacterium sp. UM_Kg27. Next base: position 3,293 of record NZ_JRMM01000065.1, on the reverse strand, counting down.
TCGACAACCTCCCGCTGAACCTTGGCGACCTGGTCGGTGACCTGTCGAACCTGAACCTCGGTGAGCTCCTCGACGACCTCGGCCTGGGCAACCTGGACCTGGCCAGCATCAGCGTCGGCGCCTTCGGCGGGATGATCACCGAAATGTTGGTCACCGTGCCGCAGCAGATCCTGGACGCGCTGAGCGGGTAGCGCAGCGGGGCTAGCCGAGGCTGAGTCAGCTCAGCAAGGCGTTGAGCGCGCCGGCCAGCTCGGGGGAGTTGGCGCCGCGCAGATTCTGGTAGGTACCGCCGGACAGTCGGGCCACCGACTGCCAGGTCGCCTGGTCGGCATCCGCGCCGAAGTCGATGACGTTGACGGCTACCGGTCGCTGCGGGTCACTGGTGGTCCGGATGAAGTCTTGGAGCCCGGGGCCATCCAAAGTCCGGTCGGTGTGCGGCCCCGCGGTGATGACGAGCACTGAATTGGCTTGCCCGGGGCGGTAGTTGGCCAAGGCCTGGTTGTATACCAGGCGCAGCGTGGTGAAAGACACCGCGCCCCCTGGCGTCGAGCTCAGTTCGTCGAGCTCCCTGACCAAGGCGTCCGCGCGAGTCCCGCCGTTGAGTGCTTCGTCCAACGGCCCGCCGGTCACCACATCGCGCCCCTCGGTGCCATCGAAGGTCCATAGGCCCACAGACGAATTCGGGGACAGGACTTTGATCCGTTGAACGAGCGCAGCGATCACATGGGCCAGCCGGCTCTTGCCGCCTTCGTCGGTGGTCATCGACTGGTCGAGCATCACCGTGACGGCCGCACTGCCCGGCAAGGTGGTCAGGGCGTTGGCGAGGGCGGCGCGCGTCGCGTCGTCGCCGGCCGACAGGGTGTCCGACACCGCCGGGAAGCCGGTGACCTCACTGCTGGGCGGTTCGACACCCTCGACGCGGAACCCGGCTTTGGCCAGCTCGGCAAGCTGGTCGGGCTTGCGCGCGAAGCGCGCGAATTCGCTGGCGGCACTGACCTGTTCCTGCGACAGCCAGGAGCCGGCGAGCAACACGGTGGGGTAGTCGGCGACCGGCACCGGGCCCGGCGGCCGCCAGGATGCCAGCTCGGTCGCCGGATCCGACAGCGACTGGCCGCGGGTGAACAATTGCTGCTCGGTGGTCACCACCGCATGCACCGGAGCAGCAGCCAGATCTCCCTGGCGCAGAAGCACGTTCATCGCCTCAGCGAGCGAAGCGTCGACGAGCTTGGGTTGTGCGCCCGCGAGCCGGTGCACTCCACCGACCCCATCGATGATGGGTGCGCCCTTGGGAGCGACACCGGCAGCCACTGCCTCGCCGGCCAGGAAGGCGGCGTCGCCGTTGCCGCCGATCGGCAGCGCCAGCCGCAGCGGCCCCCAGCCGGGCAGCCCGAGCGGACCCAGTCCTTCGGGGTCGGACTGTAGGTCGGGCAGACTCGCCCAGCTCTGCTTCTGGAGCGCGTTTTTGAGTTCGGGGCGGATCGCCAACAACACCGGCGAGGTGACCAGCGAACGACTGTCACTGACCGTCTCGGCCCCCGCGGAGGCCTGCAGCCGGGCGGTGGACACCGAACTGCCCGGAATCCACAGCGCCGGGCGCTGCCCCAGTTGCGCGGGCCAGTCACCGATGAAACCACTGACCACGGCATCGGAATCGGCCGGCTTGACCCGTACCGACACGCAGCGGTCGCCGATCGGCTTGGCGGTCTTGTTGAACCTGTCGGCGAAGCTCTGTACGTAGTCGGCGATCGACGGGTCCGCGACGACGGCCACCGTCAGATCACCTGCCGGGCAGTTGCCGGCGGCGACGGCGGAACGATGCGACAGCGAGTTGCCGAAGAAGCGCCACCCGATCACCACCCCCACGATGACGATCACCGACACCAGCGCGGCGATCACGCCGACGCTGACGCCGCGCGGCCCCGAGTCGTTGCGATGGCGGCGCCACCGCTCGAGATTGCGGTGACCGCCGCGCGGATCTTCTGGCTCGGGTGCCCCGCCCGGGTGCGACTCGTCGATCACGCCGCCGATGGCGCCGAAAGGACCCGTGCGGTACCGCGATTCCTCATCAGGCTCACCGCCGCGACGCATGTACTGCGCCGGGTCGGCATCGTCGAATCCGGCCTCGGATCGGGCGCGGTCGTAGCCCGCGCCATCGTTCGGCTCGCGGTATCCGGGGTCGCCACCGTCGGAGAACGACTCGTCATAGAACGCGTCGTGGTAGTCGTCGACGTAGTCGTCGTCGTCGGGGTCGCCGAAGCCGAACAGATCGGGGCCGTCGGAGAAGGGGCTGTCGTCGGGCTCGTTGCCGCCCACCGGCTCGTCGTCGGAATCGTCCGGGCCGGGGAAACTGTGCCTACCCACGGTGGGTGCGTCCTCTCCGCCTGGTCAGTCGTCCGGCCACGGTGATGTCCTCGGGTCTGCGCTGGCTCAGATACCGGCCTGGGCTTTGAACTCCCGGCGACGCCGGTGCAGGATCGGCTCCGTGTAGCCGTTGGGCTGGGTGGTCCCCGACAGGATCAGCTCGCGTGCGGCCGCGAACGCGATGCTGGACTCGAAATCGGGCGCCATCGGCCGGTAGCTCGCGTCGCCGGCGTTCTGACGGTCCACCGCCGGGGCCATCCGCTCCAGGCTGGACTGCACGTCGTCGGCGGTGATCACCCCGTGCCGCAACCAGTTCGCCAGCAGCTGTGACGAAATCCGAAGCGTGGCACGGTCTTCCATCAGCGCCACGTCGTGGATGTCGGGGACCTTCGAGCAACCCACGCCCTGGTCGATCCAGCGCACCACGTAGCCCAGGATCGACTGGCAGTTGTTGTCGACCTCTTCGCGGATCTCGTCGGGCGCCCAGGCCAGACCCTCCGACAGCGGGATGGTCAGCAGCTGATCGATTGTGGCGCGCCGCTTTCCGGTCAGTTCCTTCTGCACCTCGAACACGTCCACCTGGTGGTAGTGCATCGCGTGCAGGGTGGCGGCGGTCGGGGACGGCACCCACGCCGTGCTCGCGCCCGAGCGCGGGTGGCCGATCTTCTGGGTGACCATGTCGGCCATCAGGTCGGTCATCGCCCACATGCCCTTGCCGATCTGGGCGTGGCCGGTCAAGCCGGTGGCCAAGCCGGCGTCCACGTTGTTGTCTTCGTAGGCCAGGATCCACGGCTGCGACTTCATGCTCGCCTTGCGGACCATGGGCCCGGCCTCCATCGAGGTGTGGATCTCGTCGCCGGTGCGGTCCAGGAAGCCGGTGTTGATGAACACCACCCGGTCGGCGGCGGCCTTGATGCTGTCTCTTATACACA
>NZ_JRMM01000064.1:0-23320 GCF_000972905.1 Mycobacterium sp. UM_Kg27 | reverse complement strand
GTGTATAAGAGACAGCTCCAGCGCGTCCTCGGCGATGCGGGCGTGGAACAGCACCTGCAAGAGCACGTCGCCCAGTTCCGCACACAGCTCGTCGGCATCCCCGCTGCGGACGGCGTCGAACAGTTCATAGGTCTCCTCAAGGAGAAACCGGCGCAGCGAGTCGTGGGTCTGCTCGCTCTCCCACGGGCCGGTGGTGCGCAACCGGTCCATGATCGCGACGGCGTCGATCAGCCGCTCCCCCGGCGGCGCGTCCGGCGCCGCGATCAGCGTCTCCCCGGCCTCCAGTCGAGCGACCACGTCGGGATGGTTGCGGTCCGAGGACAGCAGTACCGGGGCCGGCACGTCAGAGGCGCCGCCGGTGAGCACCGATCGGGCGGCCGGCAACGACCACGGCACCACGATCGGCAGTTCCTCGGTGTAGACGACCTCACCGGCCAGCAACGCGAGGGCTTCGACCGGGACAAGCGAGGGCCGGCGGGGGTCGACCAGGACGACGGTCATCGTGGTTACCGTACTGCGGGCACCGCGCCGGTGACGTCGATAAGGCCCTGCGGCTTGCCATCCAGGGCCGAGATCAGATCGGCCACCATCTGGACGAGTTCGACGTCGCGGATACGGGGCGCACCGACGGGTGCGCCGGCACCACCGGCACGCGGGATCGGCACCTGCACGGTTGCGGTGGTGGCCCGGTAACTCGCCGACGGATGCATCCGCTTGAGCCGCAACTGGGCGGAGTCCGGCAGCGTCATCGGAGCCAGCCGCAGCGTGGTCGCCGACGCCGCGGACACCTCGGTGATCCCGGCGGCGCGGCACAGCAGCCGCAGCCGGGCCACCGCCACCAGCCGGCCGGCCGGCTCGGGCAGCGGTCCGTAGCGGTCGGTGAGTTCCTCTATCACCGCGGTGATCTCGTCGTCGCCGGGGGCGGCCGCCAACCGCCGGTAGGCCTCCAGCCGCAACCGGTCGGAGTTGATGTACTCCGGCGGCAGATGCGCATCGACCGGCAGGTCGATCCGGACATCCTTGACCTCTTCGGTGGTGATCGTCTCGCCGTTGAAGGCCGCCCGGTAGGCCTCGACGGCCTCGCCGACCAGCCGCACATACAGGTCGAAACCCACCCCGGCGACGTGCCCGGACTGCTCCACCCCCAGCACGTTGCCGGCGCCGCGGATCTCCAGGTCCTTCATCGCCACCGCCATGCCGGCGCCCAATTCGTTGTTCTGGGCGATGGTGGCCAGCCGGTCATGGGCGGTCTCGGTCAGCGGGCTCTCCTTCGGGTACAGGAAGTAGGCGTAGCCGCGTTCCCGGCTGCGTCCCACCCGGCCGCGCAGCTGGTGCAGCTGCGAGAGCCCGAAGGTGTCGGCACGTTCGACGATCAGGGTGTTGGCGTTGGAGATGTCCAGGCCGGTCTCGATGATGGTGGTGCACACAAGGATGTCGTATTCCCGATTCCAGAAGCCCTGCACCGTGGTTTCCAGCAGTTCTTCGGGCATCTGGCCGTGCGCGACCACCACCCGGGCCTCGGGCACCAGGCCGCGCACCCGGGCGGCCGCCGCATCGATCGAGCTGACCCGGTTGTGCACGTAGAACACCTGGCCGTCACGCAGCAACTCACGGCGCAAAGCGGCCGCGACCTGCTTGTCATCGTGGCCGCCGACGTAGGTCAGCACGGGATAGCGGTCTTCGGGCGGGGTGAGGATCGTCGACATCTCCCGGATGCCGGCCAGGCTCATCTCCAGGGTGCGCGGGATCGGGGTGGCACTCATGGTGAGCACGTCGACGTGGGTGCGCAGCGCCTTGATGTGCTCTTTGTGCTCGACGCCGAACCGCTGCTCCTCGTCGACGATCACCAGGCCGAGGTCTTTCCAGCGCACCCCGGTCTGCAGCAGCCGGTGGGTGCCGATCACCACATCGACGGAGCCGTCCGCCAGGCCGTTGATGGTCGCCTTGGACTCTTGGGCGTCGGTGAACCGTGACAGCCCCTTTACGGTGACCGGGAATCCGGCCATCCGGGTGCTGAAGGTCTGCAGGTGCTGATCGGCCAGCAGCGTGGTGGGCACCAGCACCGCGACCTGCTTGCCGTCCTGAACGGCTTTGAACGCCGCACGCACCGCGATCTCGGTCTTGCCATAGCCGACGTCGCCGCAGATCACCCGGTCCATCGGCACCGGCTTTTCCATGTCGGCCTTGACCTCGCTGATGGCGGTGAGCTGGTCCATGGTCTCGGTGAACCCGAACGCGTCTTCCATCTCGGCCTGCCACGGGGTGTCCGGGGCGAACGCGTGACCGGGCGCGGCCTGACGTTTGGCGTAGAGCGCGACGAGTTCGTCGGCGATCTCTCGGACGGCCTTGCGGGCCTTGGTCTTGGTCTGGCTCCAGTCGCTGCCGCCCAGGCGGCTCAGTGCCGGGGCTTGGCCGCCGACATAGCGGGACAGCTGATCCAGCGAGTCCATCGGCACATACAGCTTGTCGGTACCGTTGGCGCCGCGTTTTCCCGAGGCGTATTCCAGCACCAGGTACTCGCGCCGCGCCCCGCCCACGGTGCGCTCGGTCATCTCCACGAACTTGCCGATGCCGTGCTGGTCGTGCACCACCAGGTCGCCGGCGGTCAGCGCCAGCGGGTCCACGGCGTTGCGGCGCTTGGCCGCCAGCCGTTTGCCTTCCGGCCCGCTCACCCGGTTGCCGGTCAGGTCGGCTTCGGTCACCACCACCAGGTTGGCGCCGGGGATGACCAGGCCTTCGTGCAGCGGACCCTGCAGAACCCCGACCACTCCGGGCTGCGGGGCCGCGCCCGCCTCCAACAGCGTTGCCGCCGTTTCGGATTCGGCCAGCTGCTCCACGATCCGCCGGGCCGTGCCCACGCCGGGCGCGACCACCGCCGCCCGTCCCCCGGTCGCGATGTGCGCCCGCAGCATGGCGAAGATCTCGTCGATGTCGCGCTGCCGGCCGCGGGCCGACGGCGACGCGCGCACGTCGAGTTCGATCGCATCCGGGCTGGGCAGCTGGCTCAGTGTCCACCACGGATGGCCGGTGTCGAGTGCGGTCTGACGCGCCTGTTCGAAGTCCCGGAATCCCGAGCCCCCGAGCTGTTCGATGTCGATCGGCGCCTCGCCGCCGATCGCGGCAACCGACCAGGACGCCTCCAGGAATTCGCGTCCGGTCTTGATCAGGTCGGCGGCGCGGGCGCGGATCTTCTCCGGGTCGCAGACCAGCACCGGGGTGCCCGGACGCAGGTGATCGGTCAGCAGCACCTGCGGGCCGGGCTTTAGCACCGGTCCCAGCGCCTCCATGCCGTCGACCGGGATGCCTTCGGCGAGCTTGGCCAGCATGTCGCCGACGGTGCCCAGCACGGCGTTGTCGGTCTGCGGTTGATCGCGCGCCAGCTCGGCCGCGCGGGCCCGCACCTCATCGGTGAGCAACAGTTCCCGACAGGCCACCGCGACCACGGTGCCGACTTCGACCTCGGGGATGGAGCGCTGATCGGCCACCGAGAACGGCCGGATCTCGGTGACCTCGTCACCCCAGAACTCGATGCGCACCGGATGTTCGGCGGTCGGCGGGAACAGGTCGAGGATGCCGCCGCGGACCGCGAACTCACCGCGCTTGCCGACCAGGTCCACCCGGGTGTAGGCCAGCTCGACCAGCCGGGCGATCACCGCCTCGAACGGGATCTCGTCACCGACGGCCAGCATGACCGGCTCGATCGCGTCCAGTTGACCGGTCATCGGCTGCAGCAGCGACCGGGCGGTGGTCACCACCACGCGCAGCGGAGGTCCCAGCCGGGCGTCGTCGGGGCAGGCCAGCCGGCGCAGCAGCAGCAGACGGGCGCCGACGGTATCCACCCCGGGCGAGAGCCGCTCGTGCGGCAGCGTCTCCCAGGACGGGAACAGCGCCACCGTATCGCCGTACACCCCGCGCAGCTCCGCGGTCAGGTCGTCGGCTTCGTGGCCGGTGGCGGTGACCACCAGCAGCGGGCCGGTGCGGGCCAGCGCGGCGGCGGTGAAGGGCCGCGTGCCGACCGGGCCGACCAGCGCGAGTTCGGTGGGCGGGTCGCCCGCGCGCTCGATGAGTTCGGCGAAAGCGGGCGCGGTCAACGCCAGGTCTACGAGCCCCGCAATCGGGTTTTGGACAGTCTGGTACCCCGGTGCGGTCATGATGTGGGCAATTCTAGGCGGTGTGGCGGATGCCGACGATTTGCGTTGCGGTACATGCCTTATTCGTCGTGCAGGGTCGGATCGGACTCCAGGTGAGTCAATCCGTTCCAACACAGGTTGACCAGGTGCGCGGCCACCACTTCCTTCTTGGGTTCGCGTACGTCGAGCCACCACTGGGCCGTCATCGACACCGAACCGACCAACGCCTGGGCGTACAGCGGCGCGGTCTCGGGGTCCAGGCCGCGTTTGGCGAAGTCGCCGGCCAGAATCGACGACACCTGGCCGATAGCGTCGTTGAGCAGGGTCGAGTAGGTGCCGGAACTGATCGACGCCGGCGAGTCCCGGATCAGGATGCGGAATCCGTCGGTGTGCTCGTCGACATAGGTCAGCAATGCCAGCGCGACGCGCTCCACCCGCAGCCGGGACTGGTTGTTGGTGGCCTTGGTCAAGGACGTGGTGATGCCGTCCAGCAATGCCGACATCTCGCGGTCCACCACCACGGCGTAGAGGCCTTCTTTGCCGCCGAAGTGCTCGTAGACCACGGGCTTGGACACGTTGGCGCGCTGCGCGATCTCCTCGATGGAGGTGCCCTCATACCCGCGTTCGGCGAACAGCGAGCGGGCGACGTCGATGAGTTGGTGACGACGCTCGCTACCTGTCATCCGGGCTCGAGGCGCCCGGCCGTCCTTGTCCAGACCAGCCACGCGACCAGGGTAGTCCGTGGGACCAGACCGGATTGTCCGACTTCTTACTCGGGCGGCGGGCGGCCCTCGCCGTCGGCGGACTAAAGTCACTGCGAAGCACCGATCCGTCGTGGTGTAATCGGCAGCACCTCTGATTTTGGTTCAGATAGTTCAGGTTCGAGTCCTGGCGACGGAGCTCAGATTTGTCCCACCCTTTGCCGCGAGCGTGCCCAAAATGACAGGCTAGGCGGCGTGTCGATGGACAATCACGCACTCTCGAGCCCGGATGCCAGCCAGGACGCCGTCATCGTCTTGGCGGCCGGAGCCGGCACCCGGATGGTCTCCGACACCCCCAAAGTGCTGCATGAGCTGGGCGGGCGCAGCATGCTGGCGCACTGCCTGCAGGCCGCCGCCGGCGTCGATCCCCGCCACTTGGTGGTGGTGTTGGGCCACGAGCACGAGCGCATCACCGGGTCGGTCGCCGAGTTGGCGCAGGCCCTGGACTTTCCCATCGACATCGCCCTGCAGGACCAGCAGTTGGGCACCGGGCACGCGGTGCTGTGCGGCTTGGCGGCCCTGCCGGACGACTTCAGCGGCACCGTCGTCGTCACCTCCGGCGACATCCCACTGCTGGACACCGCCACGCTGCAGGCGCTGATCGACACGCACCGCACCGCCCCGGCCGCGGTCACGGTGTTGACCACCACGCTGGCCGACCCCACCGGCTACGGCCGCATCCTGCACACCCAGGACGGCGAGGTGACCGCGATCGTCGAGCAGGCCGACGCCACCGAATCACAACGGGAGATCCGCGAGGTCAATGCCGGGGTGTACGCCTTCGACATCGCCGCGTTGCGGTCCGCGCTGGGCCGGCTGGGCTCCGACAACGCCCAGCACGAGCTGTACCTGACCGACGTGATCGGTATCGTCCGCGGCGACGGCCAGGTGGTGCACGCCCGTCACGTCGACGACGCGGCGCTGGTGGCCGGCGTCAACGACCGGGTGCAGCTGTCGGCGCTGGCGAGCGAACTCAACCGACGCCTGGTGGCCGCCCATCAGCGGGCCGGCGTCACCATCGTCGATCCCACCACCACCTGGATCGACGTGGACGTGACCATCGGGCGCGACACCACGGTCGCGCCCGGAACCCAGCTGCTCGGCCGCACCGCCGTCGGGGCGCACTGCACGATCGGCCCCGACACCACCTTGACCGACGTGACGGTGGGCGACGGTGCGTCGGTGATCCGCAGCCACGCCACCTCGTCGGCGATCGGCGCCGGTGCAGCGGTCGGGCCGTTCACCTACCTGCGTCCCGGCACCGTGCTGGGTTCCGACGGCAAGCTGGGCGCGTTCGTCGAGACCAAGAACTCCACCATCGGCACCGGGACGAAGGTTCCGCACCTGACCTACGTCGGCGACGCCGACATCGGAGACCACAGCAACATCGGCGCCTCCAGCGTGTTCGTCAACTACGACGGCCAGACCAAACGACGGACCAAGGTCGGCTCGCACGTGCGCACCGGCTCGGACACCATGTTCGTCGCGCCGGTCACCATCGGCGACGGCGCCTACACCGGCGCCGGGACCGTGGTGCGCCATGATGTGCCGCCGGGCGCGCTGGCGGTGTCGGCCGGCCCGCAACGCAACATCGAGAACTGGGTGCAGCGCAAGCGGCCCGGCAGCCAGGCCGCCGCGGCCGCCGAGTCGGCGGCTAACGCCGAAGAAGCCGGCCAGACTCCACCCGATCTGTCATCGTGAGCTTGATCGCGTTGAGGCAGCCCGAGGCGAAATCGCACGCCGGGCTACGTACCATAAGGCCCGAATTAGCTCGACCGAAATCCACAATCTCCTACGGCGGGGGCAGCGCGTGAGCCACGACTGGACAGACAATCGCAAAAACCTGATGCTTTTCGCCGGCCGTGCGCACCCGGAGCTGGCTGATCAGGTCGCCAAGGAACTGGACGTACCGGTTACCGCGCAGACCGCTCGCGACTTTGCCAACGGCGAGATCTTCGTGCGCTTCGACGAATCGGTGCGCGGCTGCGATGCCTTCGTGCTGCAGTCGCACCCGGCGCCGCTGAACCAGTGGCTGATGGAACAACTGATCATGATCGACGCGCTCAAGCGCGGCAGCGCCAAGCGGATCACCGCGATCCTGCCGTTCTACCCGTACGCGCGCCAGGACAAGAAGCACCGCGGCCGTGAGCCGATCTCGGCTCGCCTGGTGGCCGACCTGCTCAAGACCGCCGGTGCCGACCGGATCGTCACGGTGGACCTACACACCGACCAGATCCAGGGCTTCTTCGACGGCCCGGTGGACCACATGCGAGCCCAGCCGCTGCTGATCGGCTACATCAAAGAGAACTACGGCAACTCCGACGTCGTGGTGGTCTCCCCCGACTCCGGCCGGGTGCGGGTCGCCGAGAAGTGGGCCGACTCGCTGGGCGGCGTGCCGCTGGCCTTCATCCACAAGACCCGTGATCCGCGGGTGCCCAACCAGGTCAAAGCCAACCGGGTGGTCGGCGAGGTCACCGGCAAGACCTGTGTGATCACCGACGACATGATCGACACCGGCGGCACCATCGCCGGGGCGGTCAATCTGCTGCGCGAAGACGGCGCCAGCAACGTGATCATCGCCGCCACCCACGGGGTGCTCTCGGACCCGGCCGCCGAGCGGCTGGCGGCCTGCGGAGCCAGCGAGGTGATCGTCACCAACACCTTGCCGATCCCCGAGGACAAGCGCTTCCCGCAGTTGACCGTGCTGTCGATCGCTCCGCTGCTGGCCAGCACCATCCGGGCCGTGTTCGAAAACGGCTCAGTCACCGGGCTTTTCGATGGGGACGCCTGATATGACGGATGCAGTGGTCTATCACAACCCGCGCTGCTCGACCTCGCGCAAGACGCTGGACCTGCTGCGCGAGAACGGTATCGAGCCGACGGTCGTGGAGTACCTGAAGACCCCGCCGTCACGAGCGGAACTGGCCGAGATGATCCGTGCCGCCGGAATCGGTGTGCGCGACGCGGTGCGTACCGGCGAGGCGGCGTATGCCGAGCTGAACCTGGCCGATGCGACCGATGACGAACTGCTCGACGCGATGGCCGCCAACCCGATCCTGATCCAGCGGCCGTTCGTCGTCACCGGTAACGGCACCCGGCTGGCTCGTCCGATTGACGCGGTCCGCGAGATCCTGTGACCACGCTGCGCTTGACGGTCGCCGCACTGGCGTGCGCGGCCCTGGCCGGCATCACATCCGGGTGCGGCGCTAAAAGCCCTGACTACCAGTCGATCTGGGGTAACGGCACCACAACCACCACCTCTTCGGAACCGGAGGCTCCGGTCACCGTGGGGCGCTACCTGGAGGACCAGGGCGTGGTCGCGGAGGCGGTGGCCCCCAGCGCACCGACCGACCTGAGGGTGTCGATCCCCACGCCGCCGGGCTGGACGAAGAAGGAAAGCTCGTTGCTGCCGCCCACCACGCTGGCGCTCGGCAAGGGCGAGAAGTACCCCCGGGCGATTTTGAGTGTGGTCAAGCTCAACGGGAACTTCGACTCGAAAGAAGCCATCCGGCACGGTGTGGTCGACGCCCAGCTCTCGCCGAACTTCCGGCTGCTGGACGCCTCGAACGAGGACTACCAGGGCTTCCCGTCATCGATGGTGCAGGGCACCTACGACATGGACGGCCAGCGCCTGCACAGCTGGTTCCGGATGGTGATCGCCACCGGCTCGGCGCCGGCCGAACAGCGCTACCTGGTGCAGTTGGCGGTCACCGCCCCCGCCGACGAGGCGCCCAAGAACGCCACCGACGTCGAGGCGATCATGAAGGGCTTCACCGTCGCCGCAAAGTGATCCCCTAGCTGCGTCGGATCTTGTTACAGTGACGCACTCGTCGAAGGGAGTCCCGCCATGTCCCTTATTCGCCCGTCATCGCTGAACCTTGCCGGCCTCGGCGTGGCCGCGGTCGCCACCGGCCTGCTGGCGCCCATGGCGTCGGCTGACGCCCCACCCGGCTGCACCGCCGCCGACATGGCCAACGTGGCCACCGGCGTCGCCGCCTCGACGTCGGGTTACCTCTACGCACACCCGGACGTCAACGAGTTCTACACCGGCCTGCACACCCGGCCCGACGACGAGGTGCCCGAGGCGGTTCGCGGCTTCTTCGCCGACAACCCGCAGGCCCACGCCGACCTGCTGGGGCTGCGCCAGCCCCTGGCCGATTTCCGCGCCCGGTGCGGATTGCCCCAGCCCGAGCACCCGCTGCTGGACCAGTGATGGCCCGCCGGATCTGGGTCGTCGCGGTGCTGGCCCTGCTGAGTTTGCCGGGGGCCGTCGTGGTGTTCACTCCGGCCGGCACCGCCACCGCGGGGTGTGTCGGGGTGGGCCGCCGGGTGTATGTCAGCGGCTGCGCCGACCCGGTTCCACCCCCGGCCTACTACGCACCGCTGCCCGAAGACGTGCCGCCGCCACCGCCTCCACCGCCGGTCAACACCTGCGTGGGCTACAACGGCCGCTGGGTGCACGCCAACAACTGCAACTAGGTGCCCTGACGTTTTAGAGTGTCAGCCATGGCCTCCTGGTCCGCCTCCGATCTGCCGTCGTTCGCCGGGCGATCCGTCATCGTCACCGGAGCCAACAGCGGTTTGGGGGCGGTGACCGCACGCGAATTGGCCCGAGTCGGCGCCGACGTCACCCTGGCCGTCCGCAACACCGCCAAAGGCGAGGCCGCCGCGGCAGGGATGTCCGGCCGTACCGGTGGGGTGACGGTGCGCGCCTTGGATCTGGCGGACCTGTCCTCGGTGCGGCGGTTCGCCGCCGAGACCGAGTCCGTCGATGTGCTGATCAACAACGCGGGCATCATGGCGGTGCCCTACGCCAAGACCGTCGACGGTTTCGAAAGCCAGATCGGCACCAACCATCTGGGGCATTTCGCGCTGACCAATCTGCTGTTGCCCAAGCTCACCGACCGGGTGGTGACGGTGTCCTCGGCCCTGCACCGGATGGGCTACATCAGCCTCAAGGACCTGAACTGGGAGTCGCGGCGGTACTCGGCGTGGCTGGCCTACGGCCAGGCCAAGCTGGCCAATCTGCTGTTCACCAGCGAACTGCAACGCCGGCTCGTGGCGGCGGGCTCACCGGTGCGCGCACTGGCCGCCCACCCCGGCTATTCGAGCACCAACCTGCAGGGCCAGACCGGGAATCGGATCAGTGACCTGGTGATGCGCACCTTCGGCAACGGTCTGATGGCCACCAGTCCCGACTTCGGGGCACGCCAAACCCTCTACGCCGCGTCGCAGGATCTGTCCGGCAATACCTTCATCGGTCCGCGCTTCGGCATCGTCGGCCGCAGCGGTTCGGTGGGCCGCAGTCTGCTGGCCAAGCGCGGATCCACGGCCGCCGGGCTGTGGGAGCTGTCCGCGCAGCTCACCGGCGTTCAATTTCCACTCTGAGCCGCCGATGCGCTAGCCTGACCAGGCGTCACGGCGAGGGCGGCCACCATTGGGCCGCCGTTATCGACGAGGACCTCCTTAGATGGTTGTCGCGATCTGGCCGTGCCTCATGCACCCCGTAGCAACCAAGGAGTCCAGATGGCCAAGAGCCCGACCACCAACCAGCTGACCGTTTCGGTGCGCACCGAGACCGGCAAGGGCGCCTCGCGCCGGGCCCGTCGGGCCGGCCGCGTCCCCGCGGTCCTCTACGGCCACGGCAGCGACCCCCAGCACCTCGAACTGCCGGCCCACGACTTCGCGGCCGTGCTGCGCCACTCCGGCACCAACGCCGTGCTCACCCTCGACATCGAGGGCAAGGAGCAGCTGGCGCTGACCAAGGCTCTCGAGATCCACCCGATCCGTCGCACCATCCAGCACGCCGACTTGCTGGTCGTGCGCCGCGGCGAGAAGGTCATCGTCGAGGTCAACGTCGTCCTCGAGGGCGACGCCGCTCCCGGCACCCTGGTCACCCAGGACGCGACCGCCGTCGAGATCGAGGCCGAGGCGCTGTCGATTCCGGAGCAGCTGACCGTCTCCATCGAGGGCGCCGAGGCCGGCACCCAGGTCACCGCCGGGGCGCTGGAGCTGCCCAAGGGCGTGAGCCTGATCTCCGACCCCGAACTGCTGCTGGTCAACGTGATCGAGGCCCCGAGCGCCGAGGAGCCGGCCGAGGCTGCCGGCGAGGAAGCCGGCGCGGAGGCCGCCAAGGGCGCGGCCGACGAGTCCGAGTAGGCCGAGCACCGCGTGGCCGAGTCACCACCGATATTGGTGGTCGGCCTGGGCAACCCGGGCCCGACCTACGCCCGCACCCGCCACAATGTCGGCTTCATGGTCATCGACCTGCTCGCCGAGCGGATCGGGTCGTCGTTCAAGCTGCACAAGAAGTCGGGTGCCGATGTGGCCACCGGGCGCCTGAGTGGGCGCTCGGTGGTGCTGGCCCGGCCACGCTGCTACATGAATGAGTCGGGCCGCCAGGTGGGGCCACTGGCCAAGTTCTATTCAGTGCCTACCGGCGACGTCGTGGTGATCCACGACGATCTCGACTTGGACTTCGGCCGGATCCGGCTCAAGCAGGGCGGCGGCGAGGGCGGTCACAACGGCCTGCGCTCGATCGCGACGGTGCTGGGCAGCAAGGACTTTCAGCGGGTCCGTCTCGGGATCGGCCGGCCGCCCGGCCGCCAAGATCCGGCGGCGTTCGTACTGCAGGCATTCACTGCCCGGGAGCGCGACGAGCTGCCGACGATCTGCGAGCAGTCCGCCGACGCCACCGAGCTGCTGATCGAGCTGGGTTTGGAACCGGCCCAGAACGTGGTGCACGCCTGGTCCTAGCGCGCCGAGCGCCAGATCCCCACTCGCGGTGGATGCTGCCGCGCCCTAGGTGACCAGGGCGACGGAGTTGGCCCGGCGCAGCTTGCCCGACGGCGTCTTGGGGATGCTGCCCGGTCCGAGCACCACCACGTTGCGCGGCCGCATATCGACCTCGGTGACCACCTCATGGGCGACCTGGTGCTCGATACGGCGTACCTCGACCGGGTCCTGCCAGGCGTTGGATTCCACCGCGACCGCGAACGTCTCCCGCGAGTGCCCGGCGTCCAGGCGCACTGCGACCGCACAGCCCGGCCGCACGCCCTCGACGCGGCCCGCGGCCCGCTCAATGTCGGTCGGATAGATGTTGCGGCCCGCCATGATGATGACGTCCTTGACGCGGCCACACACCACGACGTGGCCGTCCTCCATCTGGTAGCCCAGGTCGCC
Organism: Mycobacterium sp. UM_Kg27; assembly: GCF_000972905.1. Taxonomy (NCBI): domain Bacteria; kingdom Bacillati; phylum Actinomycetota; class Actinomycetes; order Mycobacteriales; family Mycobacteriaceae; genus Mycobacterium; species Mycobacterium sp. UM_Kg27. Next base: position 11,247 of record NZ_JRMM01000064.1, on the reverse strand, counting down.
GGTGTCATACCAGCCGTGCTCGTCCTGCGCCGGCAGGAAGCCCGCCATGGTCAGGTAACCCGGGGTCACCGGCTCGCCGCGCAGCTGGATCACGCCGACCCCGCGCGCCGGCAGCGAGTTGCCGTGCTCGTCGACGATCCGGATCTCGATGCCCTCCAGCAGCGGCCCCAGCGAGGCCAGTCGCCGGGTGTTGCCCTTGGTGGCGGGCACCGCCTGGCGCAGCGCGGCCAGCAGGTCGGCGTCGACCTCGTCGACCACCAGACCCGCACCGCACTTGGAGAACGACACCGCCAGAACCGTTTCGGCCATGCCGTAGGCCGGCAGGATGGCGGCCGGGTTCAGCCCGAACGGTTTACCGGCGTCGATCAGGTCCTCGACGTCGGCCGGCTCCACCGGCTCGGCACCCGAGAGCGCGAACCGCAGCGTGGACAGGTCGAACTGGCCCGGCGTGGCTTGCTTGCGCAGCCGCTTGGCGAACAGCGCGTAGGCGAAGTTCGGGGCCGCGGTCATGGTGCCCTTGTACTTGTCGATCAGCTTGGCCCACAGCAGGGTGTCCCGCAGGAAGTCCATCGGGGTGATCTTGACCAGCTCGGCGCCGAAGTACATCGGCACGGTCAGGAAGCCGATCATGCCCATGTCGTGGAAGCACGGCAGCCAGCTGACCATGACGTCCTTCTCGACGTCGTACTCAGCGCTGATGAACATCGCCTCGGCGTTGGAGTAGATGTTGCGGTGGGTGATCTGCACGGCCTTGGGCGACCCGGTCGAGCCGGAGGTCAGCTGCATCAGCGCCAGATCGTCTTCACCGGCTTCTTCCGGATCGATCGGTTCGGCGGCCAGCAGGTCAGCAACGGTGACGACCTTCAGGCCCTTCTCGGTCAGCACCGGGGCCGCCGCCATGAAGGGGTCGGAGATGATGACGGCCTTGGCGTCGATCATGTCGACGACGGTCATGGTGTCCTCGGCCCACACCGCCAGGTCGGTGCGCGGGGTGGGCTGGTGCAGCATGGTCAGGCTCGCCGCGCGCATCCACACGCCCTGGGCGGTGGGGGCGATTTCGACCGGTGCACCGGCAAGCACGCCGACGGCGTCACCCGGGCCGACACCGGCAGCCGCCAGCCCACCGGCTATGCGCCGGGCGCGTTCATGGACCTCGCCCCAGGTGTGCCGGACGGGTGTGTGCGGCTCACCGGTGACCATGCCCTTGGACGACTCCCGGGCACTACGGAACATGTTGTCGGTAAACCTGCTCACGACGGCCTCCTAGCCGGCACCAGTACTTTCCATACGGGCTCAGATTTCATGTTCCACCTGCCGTTGACCACATCGCGAGAGGCACACGCGCACAATTCGGTGGCGGTTAGATCTCGATACCGTAATGCGCGGCCCACCAGAGCGGCGAGCGTCTGGATGGCAGGGTTGTCCTGGCCCGCAAATTGTCACCGCGGGCCATCTTAAACTCCTCTTAATCCGCGGGCAAATCTGCTAGCGGATCGGTGACGGTGTTATGCGCCACTCACCGATGACGGCACCACCCGGGCGCCGTAGACCGGACCGCTGGCCACCCGCACCGCCCGTCCCGCGCCGAGCGCCGACAGCTCGACGGCGACGTCGGTCGCCGACTGCGCTGAGCTGCACAGGAACGCACACGTCGGACCGGATCCGGACACCACGCCGGCCAGGGCCCCTGCCTCCACGCCGGCGCGCAAGGTGCGGCGCAGGTCCGGATTGAGGCTGACCGCCGCCGCCTGCAGGTCATTGCCGAGCAAGCCGGCCAGCCGCTGCGGGTCCCCCGCGGCCAACGCGGCCAGCACCGGCTCGGGGTCGCCCGGTTCCGGCAGTTTGCGCCCGGTGTCGCGCAGCCGGTCCAGTTCTTTGAAGACCGTCGGCGTCGACAGCCCGCGGTCGGCGAACGCCAGCACCCAGTGGAACGTCTCACGGGTGAGCACCGTGGCCAGTTCTTCGCCGCGACCGGTGCCCAGCGCCGTCCCGCCGTGCAGCGCGAACGGCACATCGCTGCCCAGCTTGGCGGCCAGTGAGTGCAGGTCGCGACGCGGCACGCCCAGTTCCCACAGCACGTTCATGCCGACCAGCACCGCAGCGGCGTCGGCGCTGCCGCCGGCCATGCCGCCGGCCACCGGGATGGACTTGTCGATGCTGATCGCCACGTCCGGAGCCCGGCCCACGTGCTCGGCCATCAGCTCGGCAGCCTGCCACGCCAGGTTGCGCTCATCGGTGGGCAGCACATCGGCGCCCTCGCCGCTGAGTCGCAACGACAGCACGTCGGCGTCGCGGACGGTCACCTCGTCGACCAGCGAAACCGCGTGGAAGACGGTGGTCAGCTCGTGGTAGCCGTCATCGCGACGGTCACCGACGGCCAGGTAGAGGTTGAGCTTGCCCGGTGCCCGCACGGTGACCGAACCGGTCGGGGACCACTCGGTGGCGGTATTGCCGTCGGATGCGGTCACGTGGATGAGACTATCGGTCCACGGCAACCCTGCACCCGGGCTCCGGGCCGCGAATCCCTACCGATCAGGAGAACAGGTCGGCGAAGTCGGCGCTGATCGAGCTGAAGGCATTCATCAGAACCTCCACCTCGAACCCGGCGGCCATGGTGACCAACCCGGTGGTGGCCGCCAGCGGCATCCCGATCGCGCCCACCAGATCACCGGACATCAGCTCGTTGAAGAACAGGCTCGCGCTGTAGGCCGGCAGCGTGGTGATCAGCGAGTTGATGATGTCGGCGGTGGGCAGCAGTGTCGCGTACAGGGTCGAGGCGGCGGCGCTGATGGTATTCGCGATGTCCAACAGGCTCGGCATGCTGAAGTCCGCCGGGCCTCCGGTGTCCCAGCCGAAGAGGCCAGCAGCACTGCCGGATGCCATGTCCTGCAAGGCGGCAACGAAGTCGTTCCAACCCTGCTCGGCACCGTTGACCAGTGCGGTGAGCACGTCCATCGGGTTCACGTCGGGGAACAGTCCGAACGGCGTGGAGATGTCCGCCGGCCCCTGGTCCCAACCATGCTCGATGTTGCCGTAGCCGAGGTTGATCAGCACCCGCAGGGCCGGCTGCAACAGGTCGGCGAACGCGTTGCCGAATGCGTTGCCGCGCAACAGCTGCAGCAGCGGCAGGTCTTCGGTAGGAATCATGAAGTACTGGTTGTTGCCGGTGTAGCCGTCGGAGACATTGAGCTCGATGGCGCTCGCCAGCTGTTCGTCGGTGAGCCTCGGGTAGGTGCCGTGGATGAACATGATGCCCAGGAAGGCGTTGAGGTCGGCCAGGAAGTTCAGCGGGTACTTCGGGAAGTCGGCGAAGCCGTCGTATTCCTGGATGTAATTGGCGGTTTCCCAGGGCGTCTCAGATGGAGCGCCCCCGCTGAACGTGACACCGAGACTGGCCAGGCTCAGCGGAACCCCGGGCACGTCGAAGCGAGACAGCAGGCCACCGTTGGGGTTGGCCGGGCTGCCCAGCGTCACGAACGACAGCTGGTCGGAGGTCGGACGCTCGCCCTCGGGCAGGGCCAGCAGCTGGTCCATGACCAGACCGTTGATGACGCCGCTTTGCGAATAGCCTAGTACGACAAGGTCATTGCCCTTGCCGACCTCTTCCATGATCTTCTGGTACAGGATGGTGGAGCCCTGGGCCAGCGAGGTGTCGAGCGGCAGCGTCTTCACACCGGTCAGCGGGTAGAGACCCTCCGGGGTGAACAACGGGTTAGTGGCATCCACCTGAAAAGTAGGCTGGCCCTCGAACTTCGGGGTCTCCGGCGAGATGAACCGATCTGTGAGGGCGGTCAGGTACTGCGGCGGCGGGATGGGCAGCCCGCTGCCGCCCATGATCCACGATTCGGTGTCCAGCAAAGATGTCTGCGCGATCACGGTCTTCACGGACGCGGTCAGGTCCGGCACCACAACCGGGGCGACACCGAGGGCGGTGATGGCGGCCAGCGTCAGAGGCACGGCACCAAGGGAACTCAGTTTGCTGTGGGACAGAGTTGTCATGACGGCCTCCTGGATGCTGATGCAATCGGGTCGATTATTCACCTCGCGCCAGCGAAATGTCATCCCCTTTTAGCTATTCGATCATGCAAATCTCAGTTTTCTGCGAGGTAGCTGTGCGCGCCCTAATCTGAGGTAATGAACGCAGCCGGCGACTACGGCGGCTACCTGATCGAGCGGGAGGTCGGCCACGGCGGGCACGCCGGGGTGTATTTGGCCCACCACCGCAGCAGCCCCGACGTGCCCGAAGCACTGAAGGTCCTCGATGAGTCGCACCGCTCCCCCGCCGAGCAGCGCCGGTTGGAGCGGGAGTTCGGGTTCGCCAGCGCCCTCAAGCACCCCCACATCGTCGCGGTGTACCGGCACGGGCCGTTCTGGCTGGCGATGCAGTACGTCGACGGGGGTAAGGCGACCGGCCTGCGCACGCTGCAGGACCGCCTGGCCGCGCTGACCCAGATCGCGGCCGCGCTCGATTACGCGCATCGTCGCGGCATCGTGCACAGTGACGTCAAGCCGGCCAACATCCTGATCCATGCCGACTTCGGCCGGGCCGGTGCGGTGCTGACCGACTTCGGAGCGGCCCACGCCGTCGTGGAAGACGTGTGGCACCGGCCCGGACATTTCGGGCACCCCGAAGTCTCGTTGCCCTACACCGCGCCGGAGATCCTGCAGGGCAAGGCCCCGTCGGCGGCCACCGACGAATACGCCTTGGCCTGTACGGCGGTAGAACTGCTCACCGGAGCGCCGCCCTTCCCCACGCAGAGCGCAGCCGATCTGGCCGAAGCGCACCTGCGGCTGCTACCGCCACCACTGTCCGACACGCTCGGTCCGGCGGCGCGAGCAGCCGATGTGGTGGTGCAACGTGCGCTGACGAAGTTTCCGGCACGCCGCTACGGGTCCTGCGCAGACTTCGTCGAGGAGTTGTCCCGCGCGCTGCTGCCGCATGCCGGGCCACCCAAGCCGGTCGAGACCTGAAGCAGGCGCACGAAATCGTCGATCGCCAACGTCTCGCCGCGACTCATCGGATCGATTCCTGCAGCCTCCAGCAACTCCGCGGAGCGCCCCCCCGATCCCGCCCAGTCGGCGAACGCATTACGAATAGTCTTGCGGCGCTGGGCAAAAGCGACATCAATCAGGGCAAAGACCTGACGGCGAAATGCATCTTCGACCGGCCACGGAGCGGTCTCGTATCGGTCGATGCGCACCAACCCGGAATTCACCCGCGGCACCGGCCAGAACACGCTGGGCGGTACCGTGCCGCAGCGGCGCACCGCACCGAAGAACCGCGCCTTGGCGCTGGGCACCCCGTAGTCCTTGCCACCAGGCTCAGCGGCCAAACGCTCGGCTACCTCCAACTGCACCATGACCGTCACGGTGCGGATGGAACCGAACTCCGACAGCAGGTGCAACAACGCCGGAACCGCAACGTTGTAGGGCAGATTAGCCACCACCGCCGTCGGCGCGGTCGCCACCTCGTCACGGCGCAGGGTCAAAACGTCCCGCCCGAGCACCTCGAGCCGGGCGGCGTCAGCGGGAGCGTGTTCGGCGATGGTCTGCGGCAACCGGGCGGCCAGCACCGGATCCTTCTCGACGGCGATCACCGTCGGGCCGTACTCGAGCAACGCCAGGGTCAACGAGCCCAGCCCGGGCCCGACCTCGAGGACGTGGTCGTCGGCGGTGATACCGGCGCCGTCCACAATCCGGCGCACGGTGTTTGCGTCATGAACGAAGTTCTGCCCCAGAGATTTTCGGGGCCGCAGGTCGAGTTCGTTTGCCAGGGCCCTGATGTCACCGGCCCCGAGTAGCCCGATGGTCAGCGCCTCCCGCTGCACACCGGCCAGGCTCCCCAGCCTTGGCGGGCCTGGGTGACCTCCGCGATCGCGATCTGCTCTTCGCGAGTAGCCATATCCGCGCGCGGCGCGTACTTCAGACCGCCGTTGGCCACCCACGTGCCGTAATCGAACTGCACGCCACCGTAGAAGCCGTTGCCGGTGTTGATCGCCCAGTTTCCGTGCGACTCACAGTTGGCGATGCGGTCCCAGGCGGCCCCGTACACCGACGGCGGCACCTCGGTGCCCGGCTTGGCGCCGACCCGCAGTACCGAATCGCGGGCCGGGTCCACCACCGCGTTGGCGACCGGCAGGCGGCCGGTCTCGGCGCCGTTGACGGTGGCCACCGAGTAAGTCACGTCCTGGGTGCCCGGCGTGCCCGGGTCGTCAACGACCTGCCGGCTGATGTTCATGGTCGGGTCTTCGATGCGACGGGCCGGCGGGGGCAGCGGCACCCGCTCGGTGACCTGCTTGACCCGGATCCGCGTCACCTGGATCGCCATGCCCTCGGTGACCGGGGTCGAGGCCGCCGGGATGACCTTGTCGGCCTGCTCCAGCGGGGCGCCGTCGGCAGCCAGCAGTTCGGCGACATTGGGTGCGGCCAGGTGCACGGTGCGCACCACGCCACCGTCGTCGATCGTGACTGTCTTGGCGCTGACGACCGGCAGTGCCATGCCGGCCAGCGGAACCCGGCTGCCGCGCGATGCCGCAGCGGGGGCGGTGTCGGTCATCGAGAGCTGGGCCAGCGCCTCGTCCACCGAGAGCGCCGTCGTCCACACCTGCTGAGGCTCACGCCCGTCCAGCGAGACCTGCAGGGGCCGCCCGCGGCGGACCATGATCGTGTCCGAGTCGTGCACCTGCGCGGTGCGGGCGGGGCTCACATCGTCGCGCTCGCCGAGGTCGAAGCCGTTCTCGGAGACGACGTCGATGACCCGCGACCGCATGGTGGTGACGGTGATCGGGGTTCCATCGACGTCCAGCGTCACGGTCTTGGCGCTGGCGACCGCGAAGCCGCCCGCAAAGGTCAGCACCAGCAGTAAAGCGCCGACCAGAAGCCGCAGCATCGGCGAGGGAGCCTGATGCAGCCTGGTCAAAAGATTCAAGACAAAAACCTCACGACACGGGAAAGGGGCCCTTGCGGTGCCCCAGCTTCGATAACGGAACGGTAACGAACCCCACTGGCGTCGGCAACCGAATGTGACCTGCTCGACCTTCACCCCAGCCCATACACCCGCCGGGCGTTGCGGTTCGTGACCTGCGCCAGTTCGGCTGCCGATCTTCCCAACAGCTCGGCCAGCGCTCTCACAGTGTATGGCAGACAGTAGGGCTCGTTCGGTGCACCGCGGTACGGATGCGGAGTCAAAAACGGCGCATCGGTCTCCACCAGAAGCTGCGCGTCCGGAATCAATGCTGCCGCTTCCCGCAGGTCACGGGCGTTTTTGAAGCTGACCGTGCCGGACAGACTCAGAATCCAGCCGGCGTCGATGCAGGTGTGAGCCATCTCCGGGCCGGACGAGAAACAGTGGAAGATCACCGTCTCCGGGGCGCCTTCGGCGCGCAGCACGTCGAGCACGGCGGCGTCGGCGTCACGGTTGTGGATCATCAGCGGTTTGCCAGCCCGTTTGGCCAGGTCGATATGCCAGGCGAACGCCTCGCGCTGGGTCTGGGGGGTCGCGCAGCCCTCCAGACGCCCGGGCCAATACAGGTCCATGCCGGTCTCGCCGACCGCCACCACTCGAGGATGGGCGACCAGCGCCTCGATCTCGGCGCGGGCCGCATCGGTGAGCGAATCGGCGCGAGTGGGATGCAGGGCGACCGCCGCGTAGACCCGCTCGTCGGCGTCGGCGGCCTGAGTCACCCAGCGAGCCGACGCCAAGTCGTCGGCGACGGTCACCGCCGCCTGCACCCCGACGGCGGCGGCGCGGTCCATGATGGCGCGCACCGACGAGGCGTCGGCACCCCCACAGGCGTCGAGGTGGGTGTGGGCGTCGACCAGCGGACTCAGCTCCTGCGGTGCCGGCGGCGGAGTTTTGGCTGATCGTTTCGAGCTCACCCGCACACAATAAGGTGGCGAGTGATGAGAAGAACGCAGCCTTTCTATGTCACCACCGCTATCACCTACCCCAACGGTGACCCGCACATCGGCCACGCCTACGAGTACATCGCCACCGACGCGATCGCCCGGTTCCACCGGCTCGACGGGTTCGACGTGCGGTACCTGACCGGCACCGACGAGCACGGGCTGAAGATGGCCGAGACCGCCGCCGCCGAGGGCATCGCCACCGCGGATCTGGCCCGGCGCAACTCCGATGTGTTCCAGCGACTGCAGGAGAAGCTCAACATCTCCTTCGACCGGTTCATCCGCACCACCGACGCCGATCACCTGGAGGCCTCCAAGGCGATCTGGCAGCGCATGGTCGACGCCGGTGACATCTACCTAGACGCCTACTCCGGCTGGTATTCGGTGCGCGACGAGCGGTTCTTCACCGAGGGTGAGACCCGGCTCAACGAGGACGGTTCGCGGGTCGCCGCCGAGACGGGGGCGCCGGTCACCTGGACCGAGGAACAGACCTTCTTCTTCCGGCTCTCGGCCTACGCCGACCGGCTGCTGGCGCACTACGAGGCGAACCCGGACTTCATCGCCCCCGAGGTGCGTCGCAACGAGGTGGTCAGCTTCGTCTCCGGCGGCCTGCGGGATCTGTCGATCTCGCGCACCTCGTTCGACTGGGGGGTGCCGGTGCCCGGACACCCCGACCATGTCATGTACGTCTGGGTGGACGCGCTGACCAACTACCTGACCGGCGTCGGCTATCCCGACACCGACTCGCCAACCTTCCGCCGGTATTGGCCCGCCGATCTGCACATGATCGGCAAGGACATCATCCGGTTCCACACCGTGTACTGGCCCGCCTTTCTGATGTCGGCCGGAATCGATTTGCCGCGCAGGGTTTTCGCACACGGCTTCCTGCTCAACAGCGGCGAGAAGATGAGCAAGTCGGTGGGCAACGTGATCGACCCGGTCGAGTTCGTCGACAAGTACGGCGTCGACCAGGTGCGCTTTTTCCTGCTGCGGGAGATCCCGTTCGGCCAGGACGGCAGCATCTCCGACGAGGCGATGATCGGCCGCATCAACGCCGACCTGGCCAACGAGCTGGGCAACCTGGCGCAGCGCTCGCTGTCGATGGTGGCCAAGAATCTGGGCGGGGTGGTGCCCGAGCCGACCGCCCAGGCCGCCGACGGCGAGGAACTGCTGGCCCTGGCCGACGCGCTGCTGGAGAAGATGCGGGCGGCCTTCGGCACGCAGTCCATGCACCTGGGCCTGGAGGCGATCTGGCAGATGCTGGGCGCGGCCAACCGGTACTTCTCGGCCAACGAGCCGTGGAAGCTGGCCAAGAGCGAGTCCGCGGCCGATCAGGCCCGCTTCGGCACCGTCCTCCACACCACGCTGGAGGCGGTGCGGATCGCCGCGCTGCTGGTGCAGCCGGTGATGCCGGACTCGGCGGCCAAGCTGCTGGACCTTCTGGGCCAGACCAGCGAACAGCGGATGTTCACCGCCGTACCCCAGCGGCTGGCGCCGGGCCTGACGCTGCCGGCACCCTCCGGGGTTTTTCCGCGGTATCAGCCCTGACGATGGGAACGCCCGGGCTAGAGCGGATCTAACCGTACGGCCACGGTCACTGCGCCATGCTCGTCGCGGTGCGCGACGGCCTGCCCGGTCCGGTTGACTCCGTCGAGCCGGATCGTCAACGGCCCGCCCTCGCCTGAGAAATTGCGCCACCAGGCCTTCGCATCCGGCATGGCGACTCCGATTCGCACCTCGTCACCGCTGCGCCAGTAGCCCACCGGAAGAGTGAAGGTCTGCCCGGACCGTCGCCCCACATAGCTGATCGTGGTCAACCGCCGGCCGAACAGCGAACCGAGCATCGGCGCTGCGATCAGCGACGTCGCCACGGCGTTGAACACCTGAATGAATCTCCGTCCCCGGCCACCGAACGCCATGGACCCAGCCTACGCACGCAGTGAATCAGGTCACACCGTGTCACGCTCGCCCGCTCCGCGGTGTCTAGAGGGCATCACCACTTCAAGGACAGGAGCACCTCATGACCCGCATCCAGGTCGTCATCATCGGCGGCGGCTACGCCGGCACCCTGGCCGCCAACCGGCTGCGCCAGCACCCGGACGTCGACATCACCCTGGTCAATCCGCGCCCGGAGTTCGTCGAGCGGATCCGGCTGCACCAGTACGTGGCCGGCACCGGCACGGCCACCATCGACTACCCCGAACTGCTCGGTGACGGAGTCCAGCTGCTGGTCGACTCCGCCACCCGGATCGACGCCGCGGACCGGCGCGTCGAGCTGGCGTCGGGCACCGTGCTGCGCTACGACTTCCTCATCTACACGGTAGGCAGCACCGGTGCGATCACTCCGGCGGTTCCCGGCGCCGCCGAATACGCTTGTTCCCTCAGTGAATTCGAGTCCGCGGCCCGGCTGCTGGCCCGGCTGGGCGAGCTGGCCCCGCAGGCCCCGGTGACGGTGGTGGGCGGTGGACTGACCGGAATCGAGGCGGCCTCCGAACTGGCCGGACAAGGCCGGCCGGTGACCCTGGTCTCCGGCGGGATGCTCGGGCCGTCGCTGCACGCGGCGGGCCGGCGCTCGGTGGCCAAAACACTGCGCAAACTGGGGGTCGACGTGCGCGAGGCCGCGGTCGTCGCCGAAGTGCGCGCCGACGCGCTGGTGCTGCGTGACGGCACCGTGCTGCCCAGCGCGGTGACAGTCTGGACGGCCGGCTTCGGCGTGCCGGACCTGGCCACCGCCAGTGGACTGGCCACCGACGCGTTGGGTCGGCTGCTCACCGATGAAACTCTGACCAGTATCGACAACCCGTGGATCATGGCGGCCGGAGATGCCGTCGCCCCCTCGGGCCAGCCATTGCGGATGAGCTGCCAGGCCGCCCTGCCACTGGGCGCTCAGGCCGCCGACACCGTGCTGGCCCGCATCGCCGGGACCTCGCCGGTCGCGCTGGACCAGGCGTTCGCCGCCCAGTGCATCAGCGTGGGACGCGACGCGGCCACGGTGCAGTTGTCCCGCCGCGATGACACCCCGATCAAGGCGTTCGTCGGCGGCCGGCTTGGCGCCGTGGTCAAGGAGGCGATCTGCAAGTACACGCTCACGTGGATCCGGGGCGAGGCGGCCAAGCCGGGCTCGTACCGTTGGATGAAGGCCGGCGCCCGTGCGGGCCGCATCGCACAGGGTCAGGCGGAACGGGGGGCCGCGGTGTGACAAACGGTCAAACCCAGCGGTTCAGCGAGCCTCGACGAAGGAGAGGCGAAGCTGGAACCGCTGCTCAAGCCCAGCGGTTCACCGAGCTCCGGCCGCTACTGTTCACCATCGCCTACGAGATCCTTGGCCTGTCTCTTATACAC
>NZ_JRMM01000063.1:0-23378 GCF_000972905.1 Mycobacterium sp. UM_Kg27 | reverse complement strand
ATGTGTATAAGAGACAGCGCCGGTACAGGTCACCACGAGGTCGCCGATACGTGCCAGATGCCCGTCCCGCACCGGCCCGAATACCCCTGAGGCGACGGCCTGTTCGCGGGTTTGCACCAGGGCGCGCCCGGCCAGGCGTTCGGTCCAGGCCGCCAGCACGTCGGCTGTCGCGCCCGGCTCGGTGTGCAGGTAGCGCACCCGCGGCTCACCGGCGACCACCCGGATTCCGGCCCGCAACGCCGGGTCGGCGTCGAGGTCGATGCGGGCCTCCTCGGGCACGTTGAGCCCGCCGTGGTCCGCGGTCACCAGCAGCGCCGTGTCGCGCGGCAGCTCCTCGAGGAGATGCCGCAGCAGCGCATCGACTTTGGCGGCCGCGGCGTGCCAGTGCGGTGAGCCGATTCCCGACACATGCGCGGCGTGGTCGAGTGCTGCGGTGTAGCCGTAGACCAAGCCCGGCGCGGCCAGCTCCGCGGCGACCCGCCGCGCGTAGGGCTCGCCCTTGGCCACCGGGCGAAACTCCGCGCCCCGGTAGGCGGACTCGGTCAGCCCACTGCCGACGAACATCTCCGGCAGCACGGCGCGGGCCGCCACGCCGGCGTCGCGCAGCCGCTCGAACCAGGTGGGCACCGGCTGCCAGAGCGCCGGCGGCGGCTCGTCACCCCAGAAGATGTGCGTGAGTACCTGATCCGTTCCGGGGACATTGACGGTGAAGCCCAGCACGCCATGCTCGCCCGGGGGTACGCCGGTGCCCAGCGAGACCAGGCTGGTCGGTGTGGTGGAGGGGAACGTGCAAGACAGTTCGGTCAGTTGACCGGTGGTACCGGCCAGCACCGAGGCCAGCAGCGGGGCGTCCCGCGTCAGCTGCGGCAACAGCTGGTAGCCCAGCCCGTCGACCAGCACCACCGCCACCCGTTGCACGCCACCGACGCGCTCGCGCAGACCGAGTGTGTCGGTCGCGCCCGAAACTCCAAGCAGCGCGGCCGCGGACGGCAGGATGTCGCAGATCGAACCGGGCACCGGTTCAGCCTGCCATCGATCGGCGCCGCGCTGCAGCCCAGGAGCTAGCTGACGCCGTCGCCCTCGGCTTTCGGCAGATCGGCGCCGGGCTTGGCAGCGCTGGTGTTCGACTTGGTCTTGGTGTTATTGCCGCCCTGGGCACCTGAGCCGTTACCGCCACCGCCGGAACCACCGCCGCCGTTGCCTCCGCTGGGCATGCTGAGCTTGGGGAAGCTGGTGGAGTTGTTCGAGTTTTCCGAGTCGCCGGTGTCATGCTCGCCATTGGCAGGTGTCGGGGTGGTGTCGCCGGAGTTGGTGTCGGTGGGCGTGCCCGGGCTGGACTCGGTGGCCGGTTCTGGACTGAGTTGCCCTGGCTCGCCGTGCAACAGCTGATCGAGTTCTGCCAGCGGGTCCTGCAGGACTCCGGAGGCGGCCAGGTCCACCGAGCCCGCCGGAAGGTCGGCCACGTCGACAGGGTCGGGGCCGGCACTCGCCGCGCCGATCACGATGTCGAGTAAGTCCTCGAGGTCGGCGTGCGCCGCCGGTGCGACCAGCAAGCAGAATCCGGCGGACACAATCGTGGCCGTCACACGGGCCGCCGCCCGCTGCCCTCGGCTCAAGCCGCCACCCCGGGGACCGCTCATCCGTCCAGACCTTCCTCGATGAACCTGGCCCGGCGACGGTCCGCCAGGCCGAGGACGAACGTAGTCGTTTATCGCTCACTTACGCGACCCGGAAAGCCCGTTGAATAACAATGTTCAAAAAGCGTTCACTTTCCGTCACCGCTCCAGCCACCACCCCTCGAGACGCGGCATTTCCCCTGGTAAAGCCCGGAATTGAGATCGGCGCCACAAAGGCCGTGGCCAAACACACGGCGAATAATTCGGCTACCCACATAAAAGGGCCCACGGCTCCTATCTTTTATTGAAGATCGGCCATCTGCGGGATATAAGAATCAGCACGAGCGATAAGCGTCACCAACGGGCTCACCGCGTCCGTGCGGCGAACCACCCGTGCGCCGACAGTCAGCGGGTTAGCGTTCGTGGCGTGGACACACCCCCAATCGATCTCGGCTCCTGGATCGCCCGGCGGGCCGCCGCGACGCCGAACCTCCCCGCCATCACCTACGGCGAAATCACCTGGACCTACCTGGATTTCGCAAATCGGATCGACAGGCTGGCGGCCGAGCTGGCCGCCGGAGGGATGCAGCGCGGGGACCGGGTCGGCTACGCGGGCCTCAACCACCCGGACTTTCTGGTCACGTTGTTCGCCGCGGCACGGATCGGCGCCTCGTTCGTGCCACTGAACTGGCGACTGACCGCCGATGAGTTCGGCTACATCCTGGGCAACGCGCAGGTACACACCCTGGTCGCCGATGCCGAGCGCGCCGCAGTGATCGATGCGGTGCGCCGACAGGCCGGCCTGCGCCGGGCGATCGCGCTGACGCCGGTCCCGGGCTGGGAGGTGCTCGACGAGCTGCTGGCCGAACGGGCGCCCCTGGCCGACCCGGTCTTCGCCGAGCCCGACGACATCGCGGTGATCATGTACACCTCTGGCACCACCGGGCACCCCAAGGGGGCCATGCTCACTCACGCAAACCTGTTCTGGAACAACATCAATGCCCTGCTGACGTTCGACACCAGCCAGCACGACGTGTCGCTGGTCTGCGCGCCGCTGTTTCACATCGGTGGGCTCAACGTCACCACGCTGCTGACCCTGCAGAAGGGCGGCCGGATCGTGCTGATGCCCACCTTCGATCCAGCCGAAGCGCTGCGACTCCTCGCCGAAGAACGGGTCACCACCATGTTCGGGGTGCCGGCGATGTTCTTGTTCATGAGCCACCGGCCGGAGTTCGCCGACACCGACCTGTCCAGCGTGCGCAGCTTCGTCTACGGTGGCGCGCCGGTGCCCGAGCCACTGATCCGCCGCTACGCCGAGCGCGGCATTCCGTTCGCACAGGGCTACGGGCTCACCGAGACCGCCCCGCTGGCCTTGGTGCTGCGCACCGATGAGGTCGGCGTGAAAATCGGCGCCGCGGGCAACCAGGTACTGCCGCTGTCGGATGTGCGGCTTGTCGATCTCGAGAACCAGCCGGTGCCGGCCGGCACGCGCGGGGAGATCTGCGTGCGAGGGCCGCAGGTGATGGCCGGCTACTGGCGCAATCCCGAGGCAACCGCGGCAGTGATCGACGGTGAGGGATGGTTTCACACCGGCGATATCGGCCAGGCCGACGACGAGGGCTATGTCTGGGTGCTCGACCGGGTGAAGGACATGGTGATCTCCGGCGGCGAGAACGTCTACCCGGCCGAGGTCGAAGACGTGCTGTACGGACATCCGGCCGTCGCCGAAGTGGCGGTGCTGGGCACCCCGCACGAGAAGTGGGGCGAGGCGGTGACGGCCGTGGTGGTGCTGCGGCCGGGCGCCACGTTAGAGCTCGATGAGCTGCGAGACCACGCCCGGCAGAAGCTCGCGGCGTTCAAACTGCCGATCCGGCTGGAGTTCGTCGACGCCTTGCCCCGCACACAGTCCGGGAAAGTGGTGAAGTACCAGCTCCGAGAGGTGCTCTCCGGCCGACCAGACAGACAGTGATGTCACAGGTGACGCGCAGGTAGTAAGCAGCGCCCTTCCAGAGTCCTGCAGCTTTTGTTAAGTTCCGGTAAATTCCGGATCTGAACCCCCTGAATCTGGTTCGGCGTTATGGCCGCGACCGCTGCACCGAAGAGGTACCCAATGGCGCCCCAGCGCAAATCCGTTGCGTCCCAGCGCCGCCACCGCACTCTGGCAGCGAGCGCCGTGCTGACGCTGGGACTGAGCCCGGTGGGATTCGCGCCCACCGCCAGTGCCGATCTGGAAGATCTGCTCGACCCGAGCTACTGGATGGACCCGGCCAGCTGGTTCGACCCGGGCGATGTCGGCAGCGCGGTGTTCGACCCCAGCGCCCTGGGCCTTGGGGATCTGTCGAGTTGGTTCGACGGTCTGGGAGCGGCCGACTTCAGCTTCTCCACGTTCAGTTTCGATGACTTCGCGCAGAGCATCTACCTGGATCTGCACACCGGCATGCAGGACTGGATGTCCAGTTCCTTCGGGCAGCAGATCGGCGATCTGATCAATCCGATGTTCGCCTCCGACTCCGTGTGCGGACTGATCTGCAACGGCCTGGCCGGCACCGAGGACGACCCGACCGGCGGCGGCGGTGGCTGGCTGTTCGGCGACGGCGGCGCGGGCTATGACTCCGATGTGGCCGGGGTGGCCGGCGGCAACGGCGGCGCGGCCGGGTGGTTCGGCAACGGTGGTGCCGGCGGTATCGGTGGCGCCGGCGCCGACGGCGGTGACGGCGGCACCAGCGGAACCCTGATCGGGATCGGCGGCGCGGGCGGCCAGGGCGGCGATGCCGTGGCCGGAGGGGACGGCGGTAACGGCGGCGACGGTGGCGGTGCGGCCGGAAAGTGGTTCTCCTTCGGCGGCGTCGGCGGCAACGGCGGGGCCGGGGTCGATGCAACGGACGGCGCCGGCGGGGCCGGTGGTCACGGCGGCAACGGGGGTACAGCGGTCGCGAACGGCCCGACCGCCGGCGGCTCGAAACCGTCGGTCGGCGCCAACCTGTTCAAGATCGGCGGCGCCGGGGGCACCGGCGGTGCCGGCGGTAGCGGCGACACCGGCGGCGCGGGCGGCAACGGCGGCGGCGGCGGTCTGTCGTGGACGCGGTACGGCGGGGTCGTCGGCGGGGCGGCCGGTGACGGTGGCATCGGCGGCGCCGGCAACGATCTGGGCGGCGCGGGCGGCACTGGTGGCCTCGGCGGCGGCACCTTCTCGCTGTTCGGTGGCACCGGCGGGCAGGGCGGCACCGGCGGCGCCGGGGGTGCCGTGGACGGCGACGGCAGCACCGCGGGGGCCGGCGGCACCGGTGGGCAGGGCGGCACCACGTTCGCGATCTTCGGCGGTAACGGTGGAGCTGCCGGCGACGGTGGTGCCGGTGGCGCCGCCGACGGCGACGGCAGCACCGCGGGAGCGGGCGGTAACGGCGGTGCCGGCGGGCTCGGCGGATTCCTGTTCGGCGGCACCGGCGGCAACGCCGGCGACGGTGGTGTCGGCGGTGCTGTCACCGGCGCCGACAGTGCCGCCGGCGCGGGCGGCAACGGCGGCACCGGTGGACTTGGCGGCTTCTTCAGCGGCGGGCAGGCGGGTTCCGGCGGTAACGGCGGCACGGGTGGCGCCAGCAGCGGCACCGGTGGCATCGCCGGTGCCGGCGGTGACGGCGGCGGCGCCGGCTCGCTGGCCAACTTCTTCAGTTCACCGGATCAGATCATTACGGCGTTGACCCAGATCTCGACAGTCAACGGCAAGGACCCCGCGGACCTTCAGGAACTCCTCGACAAGGTCGCCGAGCTGTCCGGCAACCCACTGTTGTCGCTCACCTCGGGCAGCGGACTTTTCGGCGGTTCGGGAGCCGATGGCGGTGCCGGCGGGGCCGGAGGATTCGCCAGCGGTGACGGCGGCCACGCCGGGGACGGCGGCGACGGTGGCGTCGGCAGCGCCGGCGGCGGCCTCCTAGGAGGCTCAGGTACGCCCGGCAGTGGTGGCGCCGGCGGTAATGCCGGCGACGCCAGCGGTGCCGGTGCGGTCGCCGGCAACGGCGGCAGGGGCGGCGACGGCGCCTCGGCGGGCCCGCTCTCGGGCAGTGGCGGTAACGGCGGCAATGGCGGTACCGGCGGAAACGGCAGCGACGGCGCCTCCGCTGGCTACGGCGGCAGCGGCGGCAGCGGCGGAAACGGTTCGTTCCTAGGCGGCAGTGGAGGCGCCGGCGGTGCCGGCGGGTCCGGGGGCACCAGCGGCGGCGGCGTCGCCGGCCAGGGCGGTGCCGGTGGCACCGGCGCCACCGGCTTCGGTGACTTCTTCAGTGCGCTAGGCAATATCGTCAACGGCGGCGCTCGACCGGATATCGGTTCGGGCGGCGGCGGCGGTGGCGGCGGTGGCGGTGCTGGAATCGCCGGCACCGGCGGCAACGGCGGCGACGGCGGCGACGGGCTGCAGTCCGCCGGTGGTGCGGGCGGCGTCGGTGGTGCCGGCGTCGACGGCGGGACCGGAGGCACTGGCGGGAGCGGCGCCCAGGGCGGTTCTCTGCCTTCCCTGACCGACGGCACCGCCGGCGGCAATGGCGGCGCCGGTGGCGCGGGTATCGGAGCCGGGAGTGTCGGCGGCAACGGTGGAGACGGCGGCGTCAGCACCACCGCGCAGGGCGGTACCGGCGGCAACGGCGGCACCGGACTGGACGGCGGTACCGGCGGAAACGGCGGGCGCGGCGGTAACGCGGGTACCGGCGGCGCCAGCCGCACCTCGCCTGGCGATGACTCGACCGACACCATCACCGTGCCCGGCGGTGTCGGCGGAGCCGGCGGCAACGGCGGCAATGGAGGTACCGGCACCGCTGCGGCCACCGGCGGTGACGGCGGCGCCGGGGGCAACGGCGGCAACGGCGCCGACGCCACCGAGACCGGCCCCGGCGGCGCCGGCGGCGCGGGCGGCACCGGCGGCACCGGCGGCCAGATCGGCCCGAACGGCGACGGTAGCGGCGGCGTCGGAGGCAACGGAGCCGACGGCGGTACGGACGGTGTGGCCGGTGCGGCGGGCGGAGCCGGCGGCAGCGGTAGTGCCGATGGCACGCCGGGTGCGCCTGGGACGCCCAGCGCGCCTTCCGACAGCGCAAGCTGACCTGATCCAAGCCACGCTCTGGGTGGCAGGATGAACGAATGGCAACCGGCGCCGCCTCTGATACCCCGGCCTTCAACCCGATCGATCCGCTGAGCCTGGACACCCTGCTCTCCGACGACGAGATCGCGCTGCGCGACACCGTCGCCAAGTTCTGCGCCGAACACGTCATGCCGCACATCGCCGAATGGTTCGAGATAGGCGACCTCCCGGCCCGTGAACTGGCCCGGGAGTTCGGCAAGCTCGGGCTGCTGGGCATGCACCTGGACGGCTATGGCTGTGGCGGTGCGTCGGCGGTGCATTACGGACTGGCCTGCGTGGAGCTGGAGGCCGCCGACTCCGGCCTGCGTTCCCTGGTGTCGGTGCAGGGCTCGCTGGCGATGTATTCGATCTACAACAACGGCTCCGAAGAGCAGAAGCAGCAATGGTTGCCAGGCATGGCCGCCGGGGAGCTGATCGGCTGCTTCGGGCTGACCGAGCCCGACGTCGGCTCCGACCCGGCCGCCATGACGACCCGGGCCAGGCGCGATGGAACCGATTGGGTTCTCAATGGCCGCAAGATGTGGATCACCAACGGCTCCATCGCTGACGTCGCGGTGGTGTGGGCGGCCACCGACGACGGTGTCCGCGGTTTCATCGTGCCCACCGACACCCCGGGGTTCAGCGCCAACACCATCCACCACAAGCTGTCACTGCGCGCCTCGATCACCAGTGAACTGGTGCTCGACGACGTGCGCCTGCCGGCCGAGGCCCTGCTGCCCCAGGCCCGCGGCGTCAAGGGCGCGTTGGCCAGCCTGTCCGAGGCGCGCTACGGAATCATCTGGGGCGCAATGGGTGCGGCCCGCTCGGCCTGGCAGGCCGCCCGCGACTACGCCACGCAACGCACCCAGTTCGGCAAGCCGATCGCCGGCTTCCAGCTCACCCAGGCCAAGCTCGTCGACATGGCCCTCGAGCTTCACAAGGGACAGTTGTTGTCCCTGCACCTGGGCCGGCTCAAAGACAATGCCGGTCTGCGCCCCGAGCAGGTCAGCTTCGGCAAGCTCAACAACACCCGAGCCGCGCTGGAGATCTGCCGAACCGCGCGAACCATCTTGGGCGGCAACGGGATATCGCTGGAATACCCGGTGATCCGGCACATGGTCAACCTGGAGTCGGTGCTGACTTATGAGGGCACCCCCGAAATGCATCAATTGGTGCTCGGCCAGGCGTTCACCGGTCTCAGCGCTTTCCGCTGATGCGGCGCAACGGCCCCGGAAGGCAAACCTGGGCTTCCCTGATGAATTCTCACATGGCAGGCTTGTGAAAATGACGAGTCGCGAGGTTCTTGGGCAACGGGCGGCGGCATTCCTGGCGCTGCACCAACCGGGCAATCCGGTGATCCTGCCAACCGTGTGGGACGTGTGGTCGGCGAAGCTGGCCGTCGGCGCCGGATTCGCAGCGCTGACCATCGGCAGCAAGCCGGTCGCCGAATCGCTGGGCAAGGCCGACGGCGAGGGCATGTCGTTCGCCGAGGTGCTGGACCGAGCCCGCAAGATCACCGCCGCCGTCGATGTGCCGGTGTCCCTCGACATCGAATCCGGTTACGCCGAGTCGCCGGACCGCCTGGTCGAGAGCCTGCTGGATGCCGGCGTGGCCGGATGCAATATCGAAGACTCGGTGCACAGCGAAGACAAGCGGCTGCGGTCGTCGTCCGAGCACGCCGAGTACGTGGCCGCGCTGCGGACAGCCGCCGACGCCGCAGGCCCACATCTGGTGATCAACGCCCGCACCGATCTGTTCCTGCGTAAAGACGGCGACGACACCGACCGGGTCGACCGGGCCATCGCGCGGTTGACCGAATGCGCGCAGGCGGGCGCGGACGTGCTCTACCCGGTCGGTTTCCATGACGCAGAAACCCTGCGCATCCTGGCCGAAGCCCTGCCGAAGCCGGTCAATGCGCTCGCCGCACCCGATACCGCCGACCCGGCCTCGTTCGGCGCGCTCGGCGTCGCACGGATCAGCTTCGGACCGCTGCTGCAGGCCGCCGTGGGCAAGCACGCCGGGGAGGTCCTGGCCCGCTGGGCCTGAGCACATCCTTCCGCGCCGTCGACACCGAATTTGACACCTGTTAAGTTCGTCGTCGTGGACAACATTCGCGGTAAGACCATTGCCATCACCGGCGCCGCCCGTGGTATCGGGCTGGCCACCGCCACTGCCCTGCTGGCGCGTGGCGCTCGAGTCGTCATCGGCGACCGTGACGTCGCGGTTCTCGACAAGGCGGTCAAGCAGCTGAGTTCGGGCGGTCAGGTCAGCGGCCACCCACTGGACGTCACCGACCGCGAATCGTTCTCGACGTTCCTGGACAAGGCCCGTGCCGACGGTGACGGCCACATCGACGTGCTGATCAACAATGCCGGCGTCATGCCGGTCGGGCCGTTCCTCGACCAGTCACCCGAATCGATCCGCTCGGCGACCGAGGTCAACTTCTACGGCGTGCTCAACGGCTGCCAGTTGGTCCTCCCGGAGATGATCAAGCGCCGCCGCGGCCACATCATCAACATCGCCTCGCTGGCCGGCATCGTCGCCGTGCCCGGACAGGTGCTCTACGCCGGAACGAAATTCGCCGTCGTCGGTCTGAGCACCGCGATGTCCGACGAGTTCGCACCGCAGGGCGTCAACGTCTCTGCCGTGCTGCCCACCTTCACCAACACCGAACTGATCTCGGGCACGACGCCGTCGGCAGCCCAGAAGCCGGTGGAGCCCGAAGACATCGCCGCCGGCGTCGTCAAGGTGCTCGACAAGCCCAAGACCCTGGTCTCGGTGCCCAGCTTCGGGCGTCGCGTCTCGATCCTGGCGAGCCTGCTGCCGGACCGGGGCCGTCGCTGGCTCAACAAGAAGACCCACAACGACACCGTGTTCTTGCAGTTCGACACCGCGGCACGCAAGGCCTACGAGGACCGCGCCCAGCACGCCACCGGCGTCGTCGAAGACGACTGAGCACCCCGGGATCACTCCCCGAGTGATCCCGGGCAACTGCCTATCGCAGCGCCTGATCCAGGTCGGCGATCAGGTCGTCGGTGCCTTCCAGCCCGACGGAGATCCGCACCACCCCGTCGCCGAGTCCGATCGCGGCGCGCCCGTCGGGCCCCATCGCCCGGTGGGTGGTGGTGGCCGGGTGGGTGATCAACGACTTCGCATCGCCCAGGTTGTTGGAGATGTCGATCAGTTTCAGTTTGTCCAGCAGCTCGAATGCCCGCTGCTTGGCACCACTGTGCGGCCCGTCGAGTTCGAAGGTGATGACGGTGCCGCCGCCGGACATCTGTTTGCGCGCCAACTCGTATTGCGGGTGCGACGCCAAGAAGGGGTAGCGAACCCAACTCACCGCCGGATGCTGCTCCAAGAACTCCGCGATCTTGAGCGCCGCGGAATTTGCGAAGTCAACCCGAATCGCCAGCGTTTCAAGGCCTTTCAACAAGATCCACGCGTTGAACGCACTCAGCGCCGGTCCAGTGTGTCGCATCAGGGTTTGCACCGGACCGTCGATGTAGTCCTGATCGCCCAGAATCGCCCCGCCCAGGACGCGTCCCTGCCCGTCGAGATGCTTGGTGCCGGAGTACACCACCACATCCACCCCCAGCGGTAGACCCTGCTGCAGCAGCGGGGTGGCGAAAACGTTGTCCAGCACCACTTTCGCGCCGGCGGCGTGGGCCAGCTCAGTGACCGCGGCGATGTCCACCAGCGACTGCATCGGGTTGGACGGCGTCTCGAAGAACACTGCCTTGGTGGGTACCGAAAGTGCCTGCTCCCACTGCGCCAGGTCCTCACCATCGACGAACACTGTTTCCACGCCCCAACGCGGGAGGATCTCGTTGCAGATCACGAAGCAGGACCCGAACAGGCTGCGCGCGGCGACCAGACGATCGCCGGCCTTCAACAGCGCACCGAGTGCCACGAACACCGCCGCCATGCCGCTGGCGGTGGCGAACGCCGCGGGGGCCCCTTCGATCAGGCGTAGTCGTTCCTCGAACATCGAGACCGTGGGGTTGCCGTAGCGCGAGTAGACGAATCGGTCCACCTCGCCGGTGAACGCCTGCTCCGCGGCGGCCGCGGAGTCGTAGACGTATCCCGAGGTCAGAAACAGCGCCTCGGCCGTCTCCTCGAACTGGGTGCGTAGCAGCCCGCCGCGCACCCCGATAGTGGCCGCGCTGACCCCGTCCGGCAGCGGTTTGGGGATGCGGACGGAGCGGGTCGGTCCCGCGTCGCTCATGACTGCGTCCAGGGCAGGCCGACTGCGCGCCAGCCGGTGCCTCCCCGGTGGCCGTGCTCATCGAGATTGCCCTCGAAGCCGTCCAGCACGTTGTAGGACGGCGTCAAGCCCAGTGCGGTACCGGTTTCGGCGGCCCCGATGGAACGGTTGCCCGAGCGGCACAAGAAGATCGCCGGCCCGCCGGCAACGCGCGCCGCCAGTTCACGGGAGAAGTCGCGGTTGGGCGTTCCATCGGAGTGAACCCACTCGATGCAGACCAGTTCGCGGCCCAGATCGGAGACGTCGGGCAGTCCGACGAAGCGCCATTCGGCGTCGGTGCGAACGTCGATGAGCGTTGCCGCCGAGTCGTCGCGCAGTATCGCCCAGGCCTGCTCAGGTGTGATATCCCCTGCGTAGCTCACCTGCGGAAGTCTCGCACCTGAACCAGGTCGACGCCACGGGGGGTCACGGCCACAGCTTGCCCAAAATGGTCGCCACCTGCGCCGCACGGTCCCGGGCGACCGCGGCGTCTGGCCCGGTGGCCAGCGCCAATCCCAGCCGCCGGCGGGGGTGCCCCTCGTGGTGGGAGAACACCACGACATCACTTTCAGTCACGCTGAGTGCATCGGCGACCACCGCTAGCCGGTCCGGCCCGGACTGGCCGTCCACCTCGGCAGCGGTACCGACGCGGCGGCGCGAATAGATCAGCCGAGCGGCGCCGGGCGAGACCATGATGGTGTCGGTCGCCAGCCCGAGGATCCCGCGCGCCTGCAACTCGAACCCCGAGAGCCGCTGGGTGCGCAACGTCAGCAGGTTGGCGTCATAGGGGCGCACATTGACCCCGGCGAAATACACCTCGTCGCCGTATACCAGGAGCTCCACCCCGAACAAGCCGCGTCCACCGAGCGCGCGAGCCACCCGCGCGGCGATCGACTTGGCCGCACCCAGCGCCACGGCGTTCATCGGGTGCGGTTGCCAGAACTCCACCGTCAGTTGCCCATTGGGCTCCTCGACACTGCGGTGGCCGATGGGTGCGCAGAAGTCCAGCGCCGGCCCGTCCGGACCGTCCCGATGCACAGCCAGCAGAGTGACCTCGCTGTCAAACTCCACCATGGTCTCGGCCAGCACCCGCGGCGGTGTCTCCGACGCGCTGGCCGCCACCGCGCGCTGCCAGGCGGGTTCGATGTCGCTGTCGCGGACCATCACCGAACGGCCCTCGCCGAGCGAGCCGCCCACCGGTTTGACCGACGTCGGGTAACCGGCCCGCTGGGCCACCTCCCGGAGTTCCTCCACCGACCCGGCGAACCAGAACGGTGCCGTAGGCAGCCCCAACTCCTCGGAGACCAGCCGCCGCAAGCCCTCGGGGTCTGCGGCCAACCGGGCTCCGCGGATACCGGGCACCAGTTGGGTGACGCCGGTGTCGGTGGCCGCGGTCAACGCGTCGGTTGCCACCACCTCGGAGGCGACCACCACGAATTTCGGCTGCAGCCACCGGATAGCCGCCGCCAGTTCGTCGTTGTCGCCGAGATCGACCACCACGGAGCGATCCACAATGCCGTGCAACGCGGCATCGGCGTAGCGGTCGACGGCGATCACCTCGGCGCCGAGGCGCTGCAGCGCCGTCACCAGCTCGCGGCTGAGATCACCCGACCCGAGCAATGCAACGCGGGTACGGCTGGGACCGTCGACGGGCAACCGCTCGGTCGCCAACTCCCCCGGCTCGCCGTTCACCGCCCCACCCTCCCCGCGCCACGGCAATGTTGCATGCTGCTCCAGGATAGGGGGAAAGCCGACCGGGGTGCAGCGACCGCGCACGCCGCGCTGTCAGGGCCTGCATCGGCGGGATCGCGACGATGGCGACGCTGAATCTGGACTAGCGGTCCTGGCGCATCCGAATAGAGTCGATCCCATGAGTGCACTGACCTCACCGAAGACCTACACGGGCCTGGCCGCCTTCCAGGCCGCCGACGCGGTGTTGTGCGCCATCCCAGCGCCGTTCATCACCACCGCGCTCGACACCGTCGGATGCCCGCAAGAGATCAGGCCGGTGCTGCCGATCGTCAAAGCCGCCTCAGCGGTCGGCCTGCTATCGGCACACCGGTTTCCGGGACTGGCACGGCTGACAACCGCGGCGTTGACGTTGTATTTCGTCCTGGCGGTCGGCGCGCACATCCGGGTCCGCGACAGCATCGCCAACACCGTGCCCGCCGCGTCGTTTCTGGCCCTGTTCGCGTCGATGACGCTGCGCGGACCACAGCGCAGCGGTTAGGGCTAGTTAGGGCTGCCCCGGCAGCAGTCGCACCATCAGGCCCTGCGCCTCGGCCAGCACCGTGCCGTCGGTGTCGGTGAGTTCGGCACCGATGAATGCCTTACGTCCCTCGGCCCGCTCGATCCGGGCGTGCACCAGCAGCGGGGTGTCGATCGGGGTGACCTTGCGGTAGTCGACGTGCAGGAACGCCGTGCGGCTGATCGGCCGGTTGGCCGCGTGCACCACCATCCCGAACATCCAGTCGAACAGCAGCGGCAGCACGCCACCATGCACTGCGAAGTTGCCGCCCACATGGAACCGGCTGAACGAGCCCGTCATCGACACACCGTCCGGCTCGAACCGGCTGACCCGCCACGGCGGCAGCAGCAGGCTGCCCATTCCCGGCAGTGACGGCGCCCGCCCGGCCGGGGCGACAGCCTGCGACGCCGGGAATTTCTCCAGCAGCCCCACCAGCGCGTCGACGCGGTCAGCGGCCTCATCCCAGGTGGCGTCGTCGGGGTCGGTCGACACCGCCAAGTCCTGCAGACGCCGCATCGTGGTGAGGAACCGTGCGAAGCCTGGGCTCGGGTCGACGACCGCGTAGTCCGGGAATCCACCGTGACTGGCGTAGTCCGGGTCGGTGGCCGTGTCGTCAGCGCCCGGGGACTGCCCCTCGCTCACGCGCCGGTGCCCCTCACCACGTCGCGTCGCACAATGGTCTGCTCCCGTCCGGGACCGACCCCGATGCACGAGACCTGCGCGCCGGCGATCTCCTCGAGCCGCGACACGTAGTCGCGCGCGTTGGCGGGCAAGTCCTCGAAGGTGCGGGCACCGGAGATGTCCTCCCACCAGCCCGGCAGTTCCTCGTAGACCGGCTCGGCGCGGGCGAACTCTTCCTGGGTCATGGGCAGCTCGTCGGTGCGTTTGCCGTCGACGGTGTAGCCGACGCAGACCGGCACGGTCTCCAGGCTGGAGAGCACGTCGAGCTTGGTCAGGAAGTAGTCGGTGATGCCGTTGACCCGGGTGGCGTAGCGCGCGATCACCGCATCGAACCAGCCGCAGCGCCGCTGACGCCCGGTGGTCACCCCGACCTCGCCGCCGGTCTTGGACAGGTATTTGCCGTTGGCGTCGAACAGTTCGGTGGGGAACGGTCCCGAACCCACCCGGGTGGTGTAGGCCTTCAGGATGCCCAGCACCGTGGTGATGCGGGTCGGGCCGACACCGGATCCCACTGCGGCGCCGCCCGCGGTCGGGTTGCTCGACGTCACGTAGGGGTAGGTGCCGTGGTCGACGTCGAGCAGGGTGCCCTGCGAGCCTTCCAGCAACACGTTCTCACCGCGGTCCAGCGCGGCGCCCAGCAGCAGCCCGGTGTCGGCGATGCGGTGTTTGAAGCCCTCGGCCTGCTCCAGCAGATCTTCGAGCACCTGCTGGGGCTCCAGCGCCTTGCGGTTGTAGATCTTGACCAGCACCTGGTTCTTGAAGTCCAGGGCGGCCTCGATCTTCTGGGCCAGCGACTCGTGGTCGAGCACATCGGCGACCCGAATCCCGATCCGGGCGATCTTGTCCTGGTAGCAGGGACCGATGCCGCGGCCGGTGGTGCCGATCTTCTTGCTGCCCATGTAGCGCTCGGTCACCTTGTCGATGGCCACGTGATAGGGCATCAGCAGATGCGCATCGGCGGAGATCAGCAGCCGCGAGGTGTCCACGTCACGGCGTTCCAGACCCTCCAACTCGACCAGCAGCACCCCCGGATCGACCACGACACCGTTGCCGATGACGTTGGTGACGTGCGGCGACAAGATCCCCGACGGGATCAGGTGCAGCGCGAAGTTCTCCCCGGTGGGCAGGACCACCGTGTGGCCGGCGTTGTTGCCACCCTGGTAGCGCACCACCCACTGGACTCGTCCGCCGAGTAGGTCGGTCGCTTTACCTTTGCCCTCGTCGCCCCACTGGGCGCCGATGACGACGATTGCCGGCATGGAATTCTCGCTAACTGTCTTGGCTTACTGTGGTCCAGCCGGTGACTGAGCCTATCTGAAGAGATTCACAAGGAGCGTGTTGAACGCCACTAACGGCACGGAGAGCCTGCAGCTGCCGTCCGAAACCGTCGTCCTGCTGTTTGCCGGACGTCGTCTGCCGCGCCCCTTGCGAGGGCTACCCACAGTGCAATTCGGCGACGATACGAGCACCGATGACCCGAACGCCTTGGACGCCGCGATCGACCGCTACGGCAGGTTGGCCGTCGTCGGCGCGGACGCGGACCTGGCGCGAATACTGACCCGTCTGCTGCGCACCGACCGGCTCGACGTCGAGGTCGGGTACGTGCCGCAACGACGCACACCGGCCACCGCGGCCTACCGGCTGCCGGCCGGGTGGCGGGCCGCACGGCGGGCCCGGCGGGGTGCTGCTCAGCCGGTGCCGCTGGTCCGCGACGACGCCGGCACCGCACTGGTGGGTGTCGGCCGGTGGCTGCCGGTGGACGGCGCCGCGGTGCTGCACGGTGAGGGAATCGTCGACGACGCCGCCCTGTTCGACGGAGATGTGGCCGAGGTGCTGATCGAGCCGACGGGCACCGCGCCGGGAGTGCGCGCCGGTCTCCCGGGCCGGCGCGGCCGGGTACGACGCTGGGTGGCGGGCCGCGCCGCCCAGCTGGGCACCACCGGCGCGCTGGTGGTGCGCGACGGCGTCTACAGCAGCCGAACGGTGAAGCGGTCCACCTTTTATCGCCACATCGAGGACTGGCTGCTCGTGCGATGACGAGGCCGGCCGGAGGACCGCCGAGAGCGTCCCGGCCGCACGGTGGCTAGCTTCTACTGGGTGAACGTGCATCCGCTGCGCGGGCAGGCGGTACGGCCCAGCCCGGTCTTCCTGGCACTGGTGGCCGTGACTGTCCTGGGCGGTGCGCTGGCGTGGCGGGCCGGTGAAGAGATCCGGCCGCTCGCCTACGCCGGGGTGTTCGTGTTCGTCATCGCCGGCTGGCTGGTCTCGCTGTGCCTACACGAGTTCGGCCACGCCTACACCGCCTGGCGGTTCGGTGACCACGGTGCAGAGATGCGCGGCTATCTGACCCTCAACCCGCTGCGCTACACCCATCCGGGTCTGTCCCTGGTGCTGCCGATGCTGTTCATCGTGCTCGGCGGCATCGGGCTGCCCGGCGGGGCGGTCTATGTGCAGACGTCGTTCATGACGCCGCGGCGGCGCACCCTGGTCAGTCTGGCGGGTCCGGCCGCCAACCTGGTGCTGGCCGTGCTGTTGCTGGGTGCCACCCGCGCCCTGTATGACCCTGCGCATCCGGTGTTCTGGTCCGGGGTGGCGTTCTTGGGCTTCCTGGAGCTGACCGCGGTGGTACTGAACCTGCTGCCGGTCCCGGGACTCGACGGCTACGGCGCGCTGGAGCCGCACCTGAGCCCGGCGACCCGACGCGCCGTGGCGCCGTTCCAGCAGTGGGGCCTGCTGGTGCTGCTGATGTTGCTGCTGGCGTCGCCGATGCTGAACCAGAAGTTCTTCTCGCTGGTGTTGTGGTTCTTCGACCTGTTCGATGTGCCGCGCCTGCTGGTGTCGTGGGGTTTGAGCCTGACCCAGTTCTGGAATTCCTGGTTCTGAGTTCCCCGCCCGGTGTGAACCCGACTTCACGCCCAACAGCGGGCCAGTCCGCCTATATTCACCTCCCATGGGCGCCGGTCACGATCACCGTCACACCGACTCCCGGCTGTCTCGAATGGTCCTCGGCGCCGCCATCCTGAGCGCGTTCTTCGTCATCGAACTGACCACGGCGATCACCATCAACTCGATGGCCCTGCTGGCCGACGCAGGCCATCTTCTGACCGATCTGGCCGCCCTGTTCATGGGGGCGGCCGCGGTGATGTTGACCCGGCGCGGCAGCACGTCACCGTCGCGCACCTACGGCTGGCACCGCGCCGAGGTGTTCACCGCGGTCGCCAATGCGGTGCTGCTGATCGGGGTGGCGACGTTCATTCTCACCGAGGCGATCCGCCGCATCGGCACCGCACCGGACGTACCCGGGGTGCCGATGATCGTGGTCGCCCTGGCCGGAATCACCGTCAATGTCGGCGTCGCGTGGGTGCTGCGATCGCACTCGACCGAGAGTCTGGCGGTGCGCGGCGCCTACATGGAGGTGGTCGCCGACACCGTCGGCAGCGTGGGCGTGCTGATCGCCGGCGTGGTCACCATCACCACCGGCTGGCCCTACGCCGACGTAGTGGTCGCGGTCTTCGTCGCGCTATGGGTGCTGCCCCGGGCGTTCGCACTGGCCGGCGCGGCCCTGCGGATCCTGTCCGAGGCCTCCCCCAGCCACATCGATGTCGCCGAGCTGCGCGCGGCGCTCGCCGCCGTCGACGGCGTCACCGACGTGCATGACCTGCACGTCTGGACGTTGGTGCCCGGCCAGGACATGGCCACCGCCCACCTGGGCACCAGCGCCGACGCCGGCCGCGTATTGGCCGACGCCCGGGCCGTGCTGGCCGCCCGCGGGCTTACCCACGCCACCGTGCAGGTGGAGCCTGCCGGGCAGGGTGGTCGTTGCCCACTCGGGTGATGCCCTAGGTGTTCTCGACGGGTACGCCGTGGGTCAGCTCAGCCCCAGCGCGGTGCGAGCGCCGGGATCGCAGTCGTCGAGCAGAGCCAGGCAGCGCGTCTGTTCGTCGGTCTCCCCGATGGTGGTGGCGGCACGCGCCAGCGCGGCCACACACCGCAAGAAGCCACGGTTGGGTTCATGCGCGTACGGCACCGGGCCGTAGCCCTTCCAGCCGTTGCGGCGCAGCTGGTCCAGGCCCCGGTGGTAGCCGGTGCGCGCGTAGGCGTAGGCGGTGACCGCCCTGTCCTCGGCGAACGCCGCTTCGGCCAGCGCCGCCCATGCCACCGAGGCAGCCGGATGCGCGGCCGCGACGAGCTCGGGGTTCTGGTTGGCCCGCAGGGCGGCCTCGGCGTCGGGGTCGCCGGGCAGCAAGATCGGATCGGGGCGCAGGAGATCACCGGTGAGGGTCACATCGTTCATTGTGCCGTGCCGTCCATGGCCAGCCACTCCGGCGATCGGCAGGCTCGCTCAGTAAACTAGCGCCAGCCGATCCGAATCAGCCGGCGGACATTGGAGGATCAGCCACTCATGCCGAACCCACCGGAACCGGACAACAGTGAGCCGACCGACGACGAAGCCAGCGCTCCCACTGAGCAGCCCGACGGCGACGAGACCGCGACGGCCATCCTGGCGGAGACACCGGCCGAAGCCGACGCCGTCACCGAGGTGATCACCACCGAGGCCACGCCCACCGAACCCGGTCCCGACGGGTCACCGGAACGCCGCTTCACCGCACCCGGATTCGACGCCGGGCACACCGAGGTCATCCCGTCGATGGGCGATGCCGAAACCGAAGTGATCGCCCAGCAAGGCGACGAGACGGGAAAGGCGATACCGCAACAGATCCCGGCGCGGGTCGGCGGCAAACTGCCGTCGACCGTCTCGCGCAGCTGGGGCTGGGTGATGGCGGTGATCCTGATCATCATGGCGCTCGCGGTCATCGCGGTGCTGGGCACGCTGTGGCTGACCCGCGACACTCGCCAGGCCGCCTCGCAAGAAGAACATGTGCGCACCACGATCCAGAACTTCGACATCGCCATGCAGAACGGTGACCTGGCCGCACTGCGCAGCCTCACCTGCGGCGACATCCGCGACCGCTACGTCAACTACGACCAGAAGGCCTGGGACGACACCCACCGCCGAATCGCGGCGGCCAAGCAATACCCGGTGGTCGCCAGCATCGACGAGGTTGTCGTCAACGACGGCCAGGCCGAGGCCAATGTCACCGCTTTCATGGCCTACGAACCGCGGGTCCGCTCCACTCGTAGCTTCGACCTGCAGTTCCGCGACGACCAGTGGAAGATCTGCCAGTCACACGGGAGCTAGCAACGCCCATCGACTCTGCGCCCCGGCGGGGCCGGCTCGAACCGCCCCGCCGTGAACGCGCCGAGTCAGCGACTCAGGCCAGGCTCTTGCCGGCGCTGTGCAGGTCGTTGCAGGCCTCGATGACCCGCTCGGTCATTGCGGCCTCGGCCTTCTTGAGGTAGCTGCGCGGGTCGTAGGTCTTCTTGTTGCCGACCTCGCCGTCGATCTTGAGCACCCCGTCGTAGTTGGTGAACATGTGCGCGGCGATCGGGCGGGTGAACGCGTACTGGGTGTCGGTGTCGACGTTCATCTTCACCACACCGTGCTGCAACGCCTCTTCGATCTCGGACTTCAGCGAACCCGAGCCGCCGTGGAAGACGAAGTTGAACGGCTTGGAGCCGGCCGCCAGACCCAGCTTCGCCGCCGCCACCTTCTGACCGTCGCCCAGGATGTCGGGGCGCAGTTTGACGTTGCCGGGCTTGTAGACGCCGTGCACGTTGCCGAAGGTGGCGGCCAGCAGGTACTCGCCGTGGTCGCCGACCCCGAGGGCGTCGATGGTCTTCTCGAAGTCCTCGGGGGTGGTGTAGAGCTTCTCGTTGATCTCGGCTTCCACCCCGTCCTCTTCGCCGCCGACCACGCCGATCTCGATCTCCAGGATGATCTTGGCGGCCGCCGCCTTGGCCAGCAGCTCCTTGGCGATTTCCAGGTTCTCGTCGATCGGCACCGCCGAGCCGTCCCACATGTGCGACTGGAACAGCGGGTTCTCGCCGGCCTTGACCCGCTCAGCCGAGATCGCCAGCAGCGGCCGCACGAAGCCGTCCAGCTTGTCCTTCGGGCAGTGGTCGGTGTGCAGGGCCACGTTGATCGGGTACTTGGCGGCGATCACGTGGGTGAACTCGGCCAGTGCCACCGCGCCGGTCACCATGTCCTTGACGCCCAGGCCGGAGCCGAACTCGGCGCCGCCGGTGGAGAACTGGATGATGCCATCGCTGCCGGCGTCGGCGAAGCCCTTGATCGCGGCGTTGATGGTCTCCGATGACGTGCAGTTGATCGCCGGGAACGCGTACGCATTCTGCTTAGCGCGGCCCAGCATCTCGGCGTAGACCTCGGGGGTGGCGATGGGCATGGGAACTCTCTCCTCTTGGCTGACCGAACCTGCCCCCGAGTATCTCAGGGGCGGTTTCACCGGTACCCCCCGGTATGTTGGTGCGTCATGAGCACCACCGTGGTCGCGATGCCCGGCCTGCTGGACCCGATGTACTGGCTCGGTTCCGGGGGCATCTTCCACGGCGCCGTACTGCCGGCCATCCTGGTGGTGGTCTTCATCGAGACCGGTCTGCTGTTCCCCCTGCTGCCGGGTGAATCACTGCTGTTCACCGGTGGTCTGCTGGCCGCCAAGGGGCTGGCTCCCGACATCTGGATTTTGGCGCCCGCAGTCGCTGTGGTGGCGGTGCTGGGCGATCAGTGCGGCTACTTCATCGGCCGGCGGATCGGGCCGGCGCTGTTCAAGAAGGAAGATTCCCGCTTCTTCAAGAAGCACTACGTGACCGAGTCGCACGCGTTCTTCGAGAAGTACGGGCCGTGGGCGATCATCCTGGCCCGGTTCGCGCCGTTCGTCCGGACGTTCGTGCCGGTGGTCGCGGGTGTCTCCTACATGCGCTACCCGGTGTATCTGGCGTTCGACATCGTCGGCGGCATCCTGTGGGGCGCCGGCGTGACGACGCTGGGTTACTTTCTGGGCAACGTGCCGTTCGTCCACGAGAACCTGGAAAAGATCATCCTGGTGATCCTGTTCGTCTCGATGATCCCGGCGTTCATCGCCACGGCGAAGGCCTACCGCAGCCGCCGCGGCGGCGGAGCACCCGCGGACGCCACCGCTGACTCGGCGCTCACGGCGCAACAGCCCGAGTAGACCGGGCGCTCAGGGCAGAGTCACCGGGCCGGTGCGGCGGCCGCGACACAGTGCGCGGCCTCCATCAGCATCCAGCCGCCCAACTGCACCGACAGGTCACGTTCGGGGATCTCGGATTCGCGCACCGCACCGGCAATGGAGGTGGCCACGACGCCATCGGCCCGGGGCAGCTCCGCGGGCTGGTCCCAGAACGCCCCGAACAACGGCAGCCCGTCGACCGATTGCCGGTAATCCCACGCCGATTTCGCCGATGACAGCACCAACCCGCCGGCGGTGTCGCGTGCCTCGGCGTCGGCGGCGGACTCCTCCGGCAGCGCGGTGGCGACCAGTGCCAGGTAGCGGGCGGTGATCCCGGCGAACAGCCCGCCGTCGCCGCCGCCGGCGCCCTTGATCACCCCGCCCGGGGCCATCCGCTTGCTCACCGCGGCCACCAGCCGGCGCACCCGGGCGGCGTGGCGCGGGTCCCCGGTGCGCACCGCCAACTCGGTCTCGAGCCCGAGCACCACGCCCTGGCAGTAGGTGTACTCGGCACGCACCAGCGAACCCTCCCTGATGCCGTCGAACACCAGGTCGGTGTCCGGGTCGATCAGGGTCGCTTCGATCCAGTCGCCCATTTGCTGGGCACGCTCCAGCCACCCGGGTTCGCGGGCCAGAAATATCCCGGCCGGGCCGTTGGCGGGGGCGTTGAAGAAGGGGGCGGTGAACTGTTCGTCCTTGCGCCATGGAATGCCACCGCCGGCTTCGGGCATCCATGATTCGGTCAGCTCGCGAGTCAGGGTGCCCAAGGCGCGGTGTCGGTCGACACCGGTGACGGTGGCTGCGCGTTGGATCGCCAGTGCCAGCCAGGCCATGTCGTCGTAGTAGGCGTTGGTCCAGCGGCCCACGTTGCGCAGCCGGTGGGTGCGGATCTGCCGTTTGATCCGTGTCACCCGTTCGGGTTGTGGATCCCGCAGCTGGGCATCGACCAGGCAGTCGATCAGGTGGGCCTGCCACCAGTAGTGCCAGTGTGGGGCGCGCCGGATCGGCGGCCAGGCGACCACGCCGAGCTGGGTGCCCGGCAGATGCCAGAGCGACTTGAGGTGTCTCGCGCTGACGGCAGCCTCGGCGCTCTCGGCCCGATTTGCCCAGAGGAGATCCATGGGGTCCATGGCCCTAGATCTTGCCGCATAAGCCGAACGCGCAACTTTCCCGCGGATCGGCCGCGGGAAAGTTGCGCATCGCTCGGCGGTCGGCGGTCAGAACGGCAGCTCGACACCGGCCCCATCACTGAGCTGGCTGACGATGTCGAGAATCCACTGAACGCCCGGCGAATTCTCCAGGATGTCTATCACCTCATCCATCGAATTGGTCAGCGTCTCCTCCGTCGACGTCAACCAGTTCATCATCGATTCCCCGGCGAGGTTAGCCAGCAGATCCAGCTGGCTGCCCGCCTCGGGGAAGAGATCGTCGAGGCTGATGGTGCCGTCGACAACCGCATTGATCGCCCCCGGTACGACCGCGTAGATCCCCATCAGCTCCCACGTGAGCATGCCGCCGGCATAGCCCGATGCGAGCTCCAGCAGAGAGTTGAGCTGGTCGCCGTCCTCGGCCGAGATCCCCAGCAAGCCGTACACCCAGCCGAGGTCGATGTCCGCCATCGGGCCGAAAAGAATGTTGGGGTCGTTGCCGATGGACTCAAAGAATCCCGCGAACCAGGGCAGGGGGTCCCAGCCGGGGGCGAGGATATCGGTGAACAGGTCATAGCGGTCGGAAACCCAGTCCGCCAGTCCCGAGATCCCGGCAAAGGACAGGAAGGGCTCGAGCCAGCCGGCCCACTCGACCGCGGTTTGGCCGTACGACAGGGTCGTCGCGGTCAGATCGTCGGCGTAGGCCTGCGCCAACACGGCGGAGTCGAACATCTCCCAACCGTCGGGGGTAAGGAACTCGACGTCCGTCCAGCCCAGGCTGGTCAGCGCGACTCCGGCGCCGACGGTGTGCGCCGCCGCGCCGGGCACCGCCCCGGGAGCGGTGATGACCGCGCTGGCAGCTACCAAAGCGACACCCATGGTGGCGCAGGGACGCAAACTCTCACGTATTTTCATAGCAAACCTCATTCCTGGCCGAATCTGGCAACCGGTACGCTAACTCGTTCCTTAACGGCGCCGATACAGGGAAATCCCTGGAATTCGTCCCGAATTACCCTGTTGGGACTGGGTTTTTACCGGTGATCGCTCGCGCAAAGCGTGAACAGAGAGCGGTCCGGCATGACGAAACCCCGTCAATCCACTCAGCAGAACCGGAATGAAACATATAGTTATCCAACATAGGGTCTGCTGCACGGATAGGTGACAGTTTCGGTCACGCGGCCTGACTGGCCGGTGTGGTCATGATCGTCTCGTATTCGATCGGGGTC
>NZ_JRMM01000062.1:0-23473 GCF_000972905.1 Mycobacterium sp. UM_Kg27 | reverse complement strand
CCCCCCCCGCCGCGTCCTGCGGCTGCTCGTGCAACTTGGCGACCACCTCTTCGATATAGAGCGGCACACCGTCGCAGCGCCGCTGAACCTCGGCGCGTTCGGCGCCGGGCAGGGCAGGATTCAGCACTGCGATCAACTCATCGGTCTGTGTCGCCGTCAACGGTGCGAGCTCGAACACCTTGAGCTGGGGCAGATCCGGCAGCGAGTTCAGCTCGCGGGCGGTCAACACCATGAGCAGCGTTCCCGGGGCGGTCGCGAGCAACGACGCGACCACATCGCGTGTCGATGGGTCGAACCACTGCAGATCTTCGGCCAACAGCACCGCCGGCCCGGCACCGGCGCAGGCGAGTAGGTAGCCGACTACGGCCTCGATGACCTGCCCGTAGAGCTTGGCGCCCTCGGCCCGGGTGGGCTGATAGCCACCTTCGGCCGGAATCTCCAATGCGGCAGCCAACAACGGCACCATCGTGACCGGATCCAAGCCGCGCGCCGTGACCTCGTCTTCGAGAAGTCGCAGCCGGTCGGATTGTGCCGTCGTCCGCTCGATCCCGGCCCGCTGTTCCAGCAGGGTGCGAATGGGGTGGAGCCCGGCGTCGGCGTGAAACGGCGATCCGATCAGGGCGAGCACCGGCCTGCCGGACTGTTCGGCCAGTTCTGCTGCGGCGGTGGCCAATCGGCTCTTGCCCATGCCCGCCTCGCCACTGAAGCAGATCCCCGGAACGCTCAACACACCGTGCCGGGCGTGATTCCAGGCGTCTCGCAGGTGCGTGAGCTCGAGGTCGCGGCCGACCAGCCGGCCCAGCGGAACCCGAGAGCGGCCGACGTGTTCCTTGACGACGCGATAGTGCTCGACCGGCTCGTCGATGCCCTTGACCGGTTGAGCCGGTTGGGCCTCGAGCTCGAAGTGGCCGGCCACCAACGGTGCCACGGCCGCCGACACCACGACATCGCCGGGCGGGGCCAGGCCTGAGACGCGAGAGGCCAGGTTGGCGCCCAGTCCGTACACGTCGTCCTGTGTCACATCGAGATACACCATGCCGCGATGCACGCCCACCCGGACTGCGATGTCGAAACCGAACCGCGCTCGCACCCGATCGCTGAGGCGGTCCACTTCGCGGGTGATGTCGAGGCCGGCCTGTACCGCTCGCCGCACGTCGTTCTCGTGGGCGCTGGGGTGGCCGAACACGGCGAGCAACCCGTCGCCCTTGGTGGAGAAGACGTGGCCTTCATAGCGGTTCACGATCTCGTCGACCTGCTGGCGGTAGCGGCCGATCACCGTCCGATAGATCTCCGGCTCGATTCGGGTCGACAATGCTGTCGAGTTGACCACATCAGCGAAAAGTATCGTCAGCCTGCGTAGTTCACCGGAGCCCGCGAGTGGTGCGCAGAGCAGGTCTTCGGCGTCCTGGTTGCCGATGTCGACGGTGAGCACCTGCTCGGCGAGTGCGCTGGCGGTGGCGCGGTCGCCGCTGTTCGCCGCTTGAATCGCGTGATCCAGCAGTTCGTCGATCTCGGCGGGCTCCTCGCTGACGCTCATAGGTCGACGATGACGTCCATTATCTGGGCCGGTGCGGTGGCGGGCGGCAGACAGGCCAACCGAATCCGGCCGCGATAGGTGCCGCTGACGTAAGTCGGCCCGCGCACCCCCACCCGGAATCGGGTGGCATAGGGCCGTAGCACACCCGGTACCAACACCAGTGCCTGCGGCGGGAGCGCGTACGAGGTTCCCTCGGCGACGAAGGGTGCGGCGACCGACAGCACCCGCTCGTATCCGGGACCCGGCGGCGCCTCGAGAAATTCGGAGAGCTCGACGTCGGAGCACTGCGCGCCGCACTGCGCCAGCACGGCGCCGGACATCTCGTAACCCGCGGTGGCAACCAGATTGACCAGTTGGCGGACCGACTGCGCCCACTGTGCTGAACCGAACGTGCCCTCGCCGATCCGCTGGTCCGCGTCGCGCACGATGGCTCCGGCCTGGTCGACCAGCTGTCGCGACCGCTGCGCGTACTGGTGAATGCCCTCGGTGATGTCTTTCATGCGCCACCGCCCTGAGGTGGAGTGCGCATCCGCTGCAGGTAGCGCCACGGGTCGGTCACCAGCCGGGCGGTCAGATCGGCGGCGAACGCGATCGACTCCTCGACCGGAGGTACGCCGCTCGCGTATTTGGCGGCCAACGCCGCGCTGCGCTGCGACATCTCGTCGATGCATTCGTCGAGCATCTCGATGGCCACCGTGATCGCCCGCTGCGTCGGGTCCGGCTCGGCCGGGGGCGCCGGCGCCGTCGGGCCACCCTGCTGGCCGGCGGTCGGTGTGGACGGTTGCCACGGGGTCCAACCCGCCGGGCCCTCCTGCGCCCGCTTGGCCACGCCGCCGAGCAACATCTCGACACCCTGGTCGCCGTAACCCAGCACGCATGCGAACAGGGCGGTGGGAAACCAGCCCAGGTTGCGGAAGCCCACGACTTTCCTGGTGCGCACCTGCACACCGTGCAGCGTCGGATCGTCGACTGTCGACGTCATCCGGATGAAGCCTTCGTCGATCACCATGGCGCCGTCGCCGTGCTCCCCGGGCGCCGGGTCGTCGTCGAGCGTGTAGTCGACCCAGGCCGTGGGTTTGGGGACCGGGGCGCCGACCGCGGGCCCCTTCCAGTACTTGAGCGGCGTCCGCATCTGCGGCATGCCGGCGATCCCGCAGGTGGTGCTGAAGTGTTCGAGCACCCGGCTCCAGCCGTCGGGGCGGGTCGGCATGGCGTCCATCGCGCAGAAGAACGGCAGGCAGCGCGCCCAGTTCAGCGGGTCGATGACGTCTTTCAGGTCGTTCAGCGACACCTTCGTGCTGCTGAATTCCGTGGTCAGCACCACGCACAGCCGCCCGCGCACCCACTTGGGTTTGGCGTTGCACAGCGGGACTACGGCGACGTCGGCGTTCAACGAACCCGACAACACCACCTGCGTCCAGTCGTCGCGGCCGCCGAACTCGTTGCGCAGCATCTCGAGCAGTTCGGCTCCGTCGCCGGCTCCGGCCAAGGCGAGAGTCTGGGTGAAGGCCGCGTCCCACTCACCCGGCGGGTAGTAAGACGGCAGGTGACTCAACGCACCGATCGCATAAACCATGCGGGACAACTCAACCGACGTCAGCTGCGCGGGCTGCGGCGCGGCGGCGGCGGCGAAGGGGCCGGCGTCGGTCATCGGCTGAGACCGGGCCGGCGTTGTCGCCTGGTTCTGCAAGACGGTCAATGCCTGGCTCAAATCGGGCACCGCCGGTGATTCGGGCCGCTCGGGGTCGAAATCGTGCGACTGGCCCAGGAAGCCGAGCAATTCGTCGTACCACCCGGCATTAGCTCCGGTGCTGCCCGGAAGATAACGCTCGACAGTGGCTTCGATTTCCGGGTCTCCGGTGTTGATGACCGCTTGATCGAGAGCGCCGTAAAGCGCCAGCAGAGATTGAGCAGCAGTTGCCATATCGGTCGCCACCATTGGGCCTCCGATCTCCCGATTAAGCAGGTAGTATACGGCGTTCGGGTCGTTTACCGGCAAGCTTGGCAAAGCGTATTTTTTAGCAGAGTAAGGCTGATTTCCTTAAGGAGGGAATCGGTTGGCTGACAAAACATTCGGTGACGGCACTATCGATGATTTGCCGTGGGCGTCAATTTTCGATCCCGCGGCCAATGCGCGCGCCCTCAGTGCCATCCAGGCTGAAGGATTCCGGGCGGCTCGCCGAATCATCGATCGATTCGCACAAGCGGCCGAGATCTCGCCGGACCGCGGCTCTGCCGAACACGGCAATGGGGCCGAGCCGACCGGGCTGCCGCAGTGGGAACAGCTGACCCGGGCCTGGTGGTCGGCGGCCGGGCAGTTCCTGCTTCGGTCGCAGCCGGTCCGGCCACCCGGCGCGGACGGGTCCGTGGCGCTGGAACTCGATGCATCAGCATCCAAGGACGCATTGACGCTGTCCGTTACCGGGCCGGGTTCGGCCACCGGCGAGGTGTGGCTGCACAACCGGGAGTCCGAGGACCGCGTGGCGGTCCGGTTGCGTTGCGGTGAGTTGCTCGGTCACGGTGGCCGCGCGATCGACGCCGGCGCGGTGCGAATCGACCCCGCCGTGGTGCCGATGCCGCGACGGTCCAGTCGGGGCGTGCAGATCACCGTCGACGTGGGCCCCGACGTCTGCCCCGGTACCTACCGCGGCACCCTGCTGGCGATCGGGTGCCCGGCTCTGTGGTTGCCCGTGGTGCTCACCGTCGCGGCGCAAGAGTCGTGACCGACATCGCCGACCGCGAATCGGTGGCCGGGGTCGATGAGCGCTTGGGTGAAGTCGCCAGAATTGTCCGCCGCGCCATGCTCGACGCCCTGCCCGACGGTGAGCCCGCCAAGTGGCTGTATGCACCGCTGCGGGCATACCCCCAGCGGCCGGGCAAGGCGCTGCGGCCCGCCCTATGCCTGTCCGCCGGCCGGGCTTTCGGCGCGGATACCGACGCGTTACTCGGTGTCGCCGTCGCGATCGAGTTGCTGCACAACGCCTTCCTGGTCCACGACGACGTCGCCGATGGCAGTGAAATGCGCCGGGGCAGGCCGACTTTGGGCGCCATGTACGGCATGGCGACGGCGATCAACACCGGTGATGCACTGGCATTGGTCGCCGGGCAGGTACTGCGGCGAGCAACCCGGCAGCTTGACCGTGATCTGGCCGAACTGGTGTGGGCTGAGTTCGACACCATGGCGCTGCGGACACTGGAGGGGCAGGCGATCGAAGTGGGCTGGCAGGCCGACAATGTCGATGATCTGCGGCCCGAGGACTATCTGAATCTGATCCTGCACAAGACCTGCTGGTACACCACCATCCACCCGCTGCGGGTGGGGGCGATCGTGGGATCGCGTGGCACCGCCGAGCTGGGGCCGCTGGTGCGGTTCGGGTTTCATTTCGGCGCCGCGTTTCAGATCCGCGACGACCTGCTGAACCTGGCCGGCGACGAACGGATCTACGGCAAGGAGATCTTGGGCGATCTCTACGAAGGGAAGCGGACGCTGCCGCTGATCCATCTGTTGACCGTGGCGCGGAGGCCCGATCGGGACCTGCTCGCGGACTATCTGCACCGCAGTCGGTCACAGCGCTCGGCCGCGCTGGTGCGACGGGTGCGAACTCTGATGGACGACTACGGCAGCATCGCGTTCACCCGCCAGTACGCCGAGGGCATTCTGCTGGCGGCCCGGGAGTACTTCGAGCGGGCATTCGCCGAGGCCCGCCCCGGCCCGGATCTGGAGTTCCTGCGGTCGCTGGTGCCCTACGTGTGGGCGCGTTGGCGCTGACACAGGCCCGGCACGCTTAAGGTGAGTGCTGTGGCCGAGACGGCGCCGCTGCGCGTGCAACTGATTGCCAAGACCGAGTTCACTCCGCCGCCGGACGTGCCGTGGAGCACCGATGCCGACGGTGGGGCGGCACTGGTCGAGTTCGCCGGTCGGGCCTGCTACCAGAGCTGGTCGAAGCCCAACCCGCGAACCGCCACCAATGCCAGCTACCTGCAGCACATCATCGACGTCGGGCACTTCTCGGTGCTGGAGCACGCCTCGGTGACTTTCTACATCACCGGCATCTCCCGGTCAGCCACTCACGAACTGATCCGGCACCGGCACTTCTCGTTCTCCCAGCTGTCGCAGCGGTACGTGCCGGAGCCGGACTCGCGGGTCGTGGTTCCTCCCGGCATGGAGGACGATCCCGAACTTCAGCAGATCCTCACCGACGCCGCAGACGCCAGTCGCGCCGCCTACGTCGAACTGCTGGCCCGGCTGGAAGCCAAATTCGCGGCGGGCCAGGCCGTCGAGACCATGGGGGCGCTGCGGCGCAAGCAGGCCCGGCAGGCCGCTCGTGCCGTGCTGCCCAACGCCACCGAGACCCGCATCGTGGTGACGGGCAACTACCGGGCCTGGCGGCATTTCATCGCGATGCGGGCCAGCGAGCACGCCGATGTCGAGATCCGCCGGCTGGCCGTCGAGTGCCTGCGGCAGCTCACCGACGTGGCTCCGGCGGCGTTCGGGGACTTCCATATCAGCGCGCTGGCCGACGGCACCGAAGTCGCGACCAGCCCGCTCGCCACCGAGGTCTGAGCAACTCTGGGGGCCAGGTAATCTTGGGGCCGTGAGCAGCAGCGGATTCGACGCCAGGGCGCAGTTCGGCACCGTGCTGACCGCCATGGTGACCCCCTTCGGCGCGGACGGCTCGGTGGACACCGATGCCGCCGTGCGCCTGGCCAATCGCCTCATCGACGCCGGTTGCGACGGTTTGGTGATCTCGGGCACCACTGGCGAGTCGCCGACCACCGCGGACTACGAGAAGCTCACGCTGCTGCGTGCGGTGGTCGAGGCGGTCGGTGACCGTGCTCGCATCATCGCCGGGGCCGGCAGCAACGACACCGAGCACAGCGTGCGCCTCGCCGAGGCCTGCGCCGGGGTCGGCGCGCACGGCCTGCTGGTGGTGACGCCGTACTACTCGCGTCCATCGCAGGCCGGCCTGTTGGCGCACTTCACCGCCGTCGCCGACGCCAGCGCACTGCCGGTCATGCTCTACGACATCCCGGCCCGCTCGGTAGTGCCGATCGCACCGGACACCATCTTCGAACTGGCAGAACACCCCAACATCGTCGCGATCAAGGACGCCAAGGGGGATCTGCACGCCGGAGCGCAGATCATCGCCGAGACCGGATTGGCCTACTACTCCGGCGATGACGCCCTCAACCTGCCGTGGCTGGCCATGGGCGCCACCGGATTCGTCAGCGTGATCTCGCACTTCGCGGCCGCGCAGTTGCGCGACATGCTGGCCGCCTTCGCGGCCGGCGACGTGGAAACCGCCCGAAAGATCAACGTCTCGATCGCCTCGCTGTCCAACGCGATGGGTCGCATCGGCGGAGTGACCTTCGTCAAGGCCGGTCTGCGGTTGCAGGGGTTCGAGGCCGGCGACCCGCGGTTGCCGATGGTCCCGGCGTCCGCCGCCGAGGTCGACGAACTCGCCATCGACATGCGCGCCGCGTCCGTCCTCGGGTGAGGCGCGGGTGACTGACGATCTCTCCCCGCCGGGTCCGCTGACCGAAGGCGGCCTGCGCATCACCGCGCTCGGCGGCATCAGCGAAATCGGCCGCAATATGACCGTTTTCGAACACCTCGGCCGGCTGCTGATCATCGACTGCGGCGTACTCTTCCCGGGCCACGATGAGCCCGGCGTCGACCTGATCCTGCCGGACATTCGCCACATCCAAGACCGGCTCGACGACGTCGAGGCGCTGGTGCTGACCCACGCCCACGAAGACCACATCGGCGCCATCCCGTTCCTGCTCAAACTGCGGGCCGACATCCCGGTGGTCGGTTCGAAGTTCACCCTGGCCCTGGTCGCGGCCAAGTGCCGGGAACACCGCATCAAGCCCGTCTTCGTCCAAGTGGCCGAAGGCCAGCGCAGCACCCACGGGGTGTTCGAATGCGAGTACTTCGCGGTGAACCACTCCATCCCGGACGCACTGGCGATCGCGGTCCACACCGGCGCGGGGACCGTGCTGCACACCGGCGATATCAAGCTCGACCAGCTGCCCCCGGACGGGCGGCCCACCGACCTGCCCGGGATGTCGCGCCTGGGCGACAAGGGCGTGGACCTGTTCCTCTGCGACTCGACGAATGCCGAGATTCCCGGTGTCGGTCCCAGCGAGAGCGAAGTGGGCCCCACCCTGCACCGGCTGATCCGCGGCGCCGAGGGCCGGGTGATCGTGGCCTGCTTTGCCTCGAACGTGGACCGGGTCCAGCAGATCGTCGACGCCGCGGTCGCGCT
Organism: Mycobacterium sp. UM_Kg27; assembly: GCF_000972905.1. Lineage (NCBI taxonomy): Bacteria > Bacillati > Actinomycetota > Actinomycetes > Mycobacteriales > Mycobacteriaceae > Mycobacterium > Mycobacterium sp. UM_Kg27. The sequence continues at coordinate 15,667 of NZ_JRMM01000062.1, read as the reverse complement.
GGGCCGACGAGTCGCGTTCGTCGGCCGGTCGATGGTCCGCAACATGGGCATCGCCAAGGACCTGGGCTTCCTGCGGGTGGCGGACTCGGATCTGGTCGACATCGGCGCAGCCGAGATGATGCCGCCGGAGAAGGTGGTGCTGGTCACCACCGGTACTCAGGGTGAACCGCTGTCGGCGCTGTCACGGATGTCGCGAGGCGAGCACCGGTCCATCACGCTGACCGCCGGCGATCTGGTGGTGTTGTCGTCGTCGTTGATTCCCGGCAACGAGGAAGCCGTGTACGGCGTGATGGACGCACTGGCCAAGATCGGTGCCCGGGTGGTCACCAATGCCCAGGCGCGCGTCCATGTCTCCGGGCACGCCTACTCCGGCGAACTGCTGTTCCTCTACAACGGGATTCGGCCCCGCAACGTGATGCCGGTACACGGCACCTGGAGGATGATGCGCGCCAACGCCGCGCTGGCCGTCCGTACCGGGGTGCCGGAGGAATCCATTCTGCTGGCCGAGAACGGGGTCAGTGTGGACCTGATCGCCGGTCAGGCACGCATCGCCGGGGCTGTGCCGACCGGCAAGATGTTCGTCGACGGGCTCGTCGACGGCGATGTCGGCGATGCGACTCTGGGGGAGCGGTTGATCCTGTCCAGCGGATTCGTCGCGGTCACGGTGGTGGTGCGCCGTGGGACGGGCAAGCCGGTTGCGCCGCCGTACCTGCACTCGCGCGGCTTCTCCGAAGACCCCAAGGCGCTGGAGCCGGCGGCCCGCAAGGTCGAGGCCGAGTTGGAATCACTTGCCGCAGAGCAAGTCACCGATCCGATCCGGATCGCTCAGGCGGTGCGCCGCACGGTGGGCAAGTGGGTGGGCGAGGTCTACCGGCGTCAGCCGATGATCGTGCCGACGGTGATCGAGGTCTGAGCCGACGGGCTACCTCTTGTTGATGAACCCGGCGTCGACGGGCAAGGTGATGCCGGTGATGTAGCGGGCCGCATCGGATACCAGCCAGGCCACCGCATTGGCGATGTCCTCCGGTTCCAGCACCTGAACCGGCAGCGCATTGCCCATGTCCGGTGGCGTACCTGTCGCGGTGGCGAGGTCGGCCAGCCAACCCCGGACGTAGTCGTTGTTGATCATCGGGGTGTCGACTCCGGCCGGGTGCACCGAATTCACTCGAATGCTGTGCTGCGCCAGCAGGTTTGCGTAGACCCGCATCAGTCCTACCAGCCCGTGCTTGGCCGCGGTGTAACCGATGGCCCCGGCATCGTGGCTGCCGATGCCGGCCAGGCCGGCGGCCGAGCTGATCAGCACGATCGACCCGCCGTCGCCCTGGTCGATCATCGGCGGAATCGCGGCCTCGATGGTGTGGTAAACCCCGGTCAGGTTGACGTCGATGACGTCGTGCCAGCCGTCGGCCGCGGCCATCGGGGCGATGCCGGCGTTGGCCACCACGATGTCCAGCCGGCCCAGCTCGTCGATGCCGGCCTGCACTGCGGCGCCCAACGCCACCTGATCACGCACATCGGCCTGGCGGGCCACGATGCGCGCGCCGGTGTCTTCGACCAGCTTGACCGTGGCCGCCAAGTCCTCGGCGTCCGCCAGCGGATAGGGCACGCTGTCGATCTGCTCGCACAGGTCGACAGCGATGATGTCGGCTCCGTCGGCGGCCAGTCGCAGGGCATGGGCGCGGCCCTGGCCGCGGGCCGCGCCGGTGATCAGCGCGACTTTCCCGCGCAGGGCACCGTCCGAGGGTCGGGACGTCACGGCCGCAATTGGCCCTTAGCCGGGTCGCCCGACGGTACAGCGTTGAGCAGCTTGATCTCGGGCGCGCCGGCCAGGTGCTCGCCGAGGCTGCCGAACAGTTCGCCGGAGGCAGGCGAGGTCGAGTGAGCCTTCAGGGCCTCGGGGTCGGCCCACTGCTCGATGAAGACGAACGACCCGTCGGCCTCGTGCAGGGAGTACAACTGGCAGCCCGGTTCTTCGTGCACCTGTGCCACCGCCTTGGTGCAGATCTCGCGGACGGCCTCGACCGATTCCGGCTTGACGGCGAAGGTGGCGACGACGACCACGGGCATATTGCGACTCCTTGGCAGGTAGGGGATTCACCGGTCACCCTACCCAGCCTGTGGCCCAATGCGCCCTGAACCGATCCGTCGGGGCCAGTGTGGCTTATGGTGCAGATGGGGTAATTGCGACTAGGCTTGCCGCTATGGCTAGTAAGACCGCTGCTAGTAGGGCTCCCGCGCGTTCCGGTACCCGAACGACCAGGGCAAAAGCCGGTTCCAAGGCCACCGCCAAGGGTGGTTCGCGGCCCGCTCGGTCCCGCCCGGCAGCCAAGCCGCGCCGCTCCACCCGGCAGCATTCGGCTCCGGTGGCGCTCGGGATGGCCTGCGGACGCCTCGCCCGCGCCACCTGGCTGATGGTCGCCAAGGGTGCTGGCGGCGCGGCACGCTCGGTGGGCCGCGCCCACGACATCGACCCCGGCCATCGCCGCGACGGCATCGCGCTGGCTCTGCTGGGATTTGCCGTGGTGACCGCCGCCAGCTGCTGGCTGGATGCCGCCCGGCCGGTCGGGGCGTGGATCGACACCGGTCTGCGCGCCGTGATCGGCGGAGCGGTGGTGCTGCTCCCGCTGCTGGCCGCCGCGGGCGCCGTGCTGCTGATGCGCACCGAACCCGACCCGGAGAACCGGCCCCGGCTAATCCTCGGATCGGCCATGATCGGGCTGCCGATCCTGGGGCTGTGGCACCTGTGGTCGGGGGCACCGCAGAGCCCCGACGGCCGTCTGCATGGCGCCGGCTTTGTGGGGTTCGCGATCGGCGGCCCGCTCGCCGACGGACTCACGGCGTGGATCGCCGCGCCGTTGTTGTGCATCGGTGTGCTGTTCGGCGTGTTGTTGCTGACCGGGACCACCCTGCGTGAGGCGCCCGAGACGTTGCGAACGATGTTCCGCGGCGACTACGACGACGGCTATTACGACGACTACGACGACTACGACTACGACGACGACCAGGACTACGGCCAGGACTACGACGGCGCCGAGGACGTCGACGCCGGCGAGACCGGAGTCGGCAACCAGGCCGGCGGCACCAGCCGGTTCGGCACCCTCGATCCGGACGCTCGAGTCGACGACGCCCCGGACTGGCAATCACGCACCCCGCTGGACAACTACCCGCTCGATGAAGAGCCCCCCGCGCCGGCGCCCCCGGTCAAACCCGTGCGCCGAAAGGCCGCGAAGGAACCCAAGTCGGCCAAACCCACCGACGCCACAGTCGTCCTCGACCGGGTGGTGGAGGGCCCCTACACGCTGCCCGCGCTGAGTCTGCTGGTCGCCGGGGACCCGCCGAAAACGCGCACCGCCGCCAACGACCAGATGGCCGATGCGATCACCTCGGTGCTGGAGCAGTTCAAAGTCGACGCGGCGGTCACCGGCTGCACCCGCGGTCCCACCGTCACCCGCTATGAGGTGGAGCTGGGGCCCGGAGTCAAGGTCGAGAAGATCACCGCCCTGCAGCGCAACATCGCCTACGCGGTGGCCACCGAGAGTGTGCGGATGCTCGCCCCCATCCCGGGCAAGTCCGCCGTCGGTATCGAGGTGCCCAACACCGACCGCGAACTGGTGCGACTGGCCGACGTGCTGACCGCGCCGTCCACCCGCGGCGATCACCATCCGCTGGTGATCGGACTGGGCAAGGACATCGAGGGTGACTTCATCTGCGCCAACCTGGCCAAGATGCCGCACCTGCTGGTGGCCGGCTCCACCGGTTCGGGTAAGTCCAGCTTCGTCAACTCGATGCTGGTGTCGCTGCTGGCGCGCGCCACCCCCGAAGAGGTCAGGATGATCCTGATCGACCCGAAGATGGTGGAACTCACGCCGTACGAAGGCATTCCGCACCTGATCACCCCGATCATCACCGAACCGAAGAAGGCAGCCGCGGCGCTGGCCTGGCTGGTCGAGGAGATGGAGCAGCGCTACCAGGACATGAAGTCGTCCCGGGTGCGCCACATCAACGACTTCAACGACAAGGTCCGCTCTGGCGAGATCACCACGCCACTGGGCAGTGAACGGGTTTACCGGCCTTACCCCTACATCCTCGCGGTCGTCGATGAACTCGCCGATCTGATGATGACCGCACCGCGCGACGTCGAGGACGCGATCGTGCGGATCACCCAGAAGGCCCGCGCCGCCGGCATCCACCTGGTGCTGGCCACTCAGCGGCCGTCGGTGGACGTCGTCACCGGTCTGATCAAGACCAATGTGCCGTCTCGGCTGGCGTTCGCCACGTCGTCGCTCACCGATTCCCGAGTCATCCTCGACCAGCCGGGCGCCGAAAAGCTGATCGGCATGGGCGACGGGTTGTTCCTGCCGATGGGCGCCAACAAGCCGATCCGGCTGCAGGGGGCGTTTATCTCCGACGAGGAGATCCAGGCCGTCGTCAGCGCCTGCAAGGACCAGGCCGAGCCCGAGTACACCGAGGGCGTCACCGTCGTGAAGCCCAGCGGCGACCGGGCCGATGTCGACCCCGACATCGGCGACGACATGGATGTCTTCCTGCAGGCCGTCGAACTTGTGGTGTCGAGCCAGTTTGGTTCCACCTCGATGCTGCAGCGAAAGTTGCGGGTCGGCTTCGCCAAGGCGGGCCGGCTGATGGACTTGATGGAGACCCGCGACATCGTCGGCCCCTCCGAGGGCTCTAAGGCCCGGCAGGTGCTGGTCAAGCCCGATGAGTTGGCCGCGACGCTGATGCTGATCCGCGGCGGCGCCGCCCCCGACGATGACGGCGACGACGAGTTCTAGTCGCGGTTACGCGCTGTGCACCAAGGCCAGACCATGCCAGTCGCGCAACGGCTTGCGCCGCTTGCTGCGTGCCACCAGCCGGGCCACCGCGGCCTCTAACCCACGGGTCAGTTCGTCGACCGCAGCGAACTCGAAGTCGGCCAGTATCCCGACGAACAGTTCCCCGGCGTAGCTGAGGACCGACACGCCGGTGCGAAGCTGCATGGCGATCGGCGGTACCGGCAGCACCGCGGCCACGTCGCACCCCATGATCTGCAACGGTTCTGACGGGCCGGGGACGTTGGTCGCTAACGCCACCACGCCGCGCTGGTGGACCTGTCCGAGCAACCGGGCCGCCCAGGCCGACCATGCGACGGGCAGCAGGCCCGCGGCCGACATGATCGCGCGTCCGGCGTGCCGCTGCCCGCCGGCTTTGGCCTGCGCCAGCCGGGAGCGCACGGCCAGCAACCGCTTGACCGGGTTTGACTCCTCGATCGGCAGACGCGGCAACAGCAACGACACCCGGTTGTCGGGATTGCCCGGCGCATCGGCAGAGCCGGCCGAAACGGGTATCAGAGTGCGTAGCGAATCGGATTGGGGCACTTGGCCACGACGGATCATGAAGTCGCGGTAGCTCTCGGTCAGGGCTGCCAGCACCACGTCATTGACGGTCACATCGAAGACCCGACAGACCTGCTCGATGTCGCCGAGCGGAACCCGTGCTGCGCTGTAGCGGCGGCGGCTGGTGATCGGACCGTTCAGCGACGACGCACTCGGTTGCAGCAAGCCGGTCGCGAGTTCCACCGCGCCGCGCAGGTTGTACATCCAATGCACCGGGTTGAGGTCCAGCACCGGCCGACTGCGCGGGGGCTGCGCCGCTTCGCGCGGCGCCGCGGCGGCGTGGGCCGCCAAATGGGCGAACCCGTTGTCGGACAAGCCGGTCAGCATGTGTGCGGCCGCAGTGCCATCGGCGATGCAGTGGTGCACCTTCATCAGCAGCGCCCACCTGTCACCGCTGAGACCGCTGATCACCCAGATCTCCCACAGCGGACGGTTGCGGTCCAACCGCCACGACATCACGTCGGCAACCACCGTGTGCAGTTCGGCGTCTCCGCCGGGGGAGGGCGCCGCTACCCGGCCGATGTGGTGGGCGAGGTCGAAGTGGGGGTCGTCCACCCACTCGGGTGCGCTCAGGTCCAAAGCATGGCGCACCAGGCGCTGCCCGAACCGCGGGCAGGCGCGCAGGCGTTCGGCCAGCGTTGTCTGCAGCGAGGCGTGGTCGGGAACCGGACCGTGGAGGACGGCCAGCGTTCCGGTGGCCATGCTGACGTTGTGGTCGGAATCCTCGACGCCCAGAAAGCCGGCGTTCAGGGGGCTCAGGTACTCGGCCACGGCTACCTCCAGTTGTCTGCAACTGTCAGTACCACTATCTCCTGTTCCGCCGGCGCGCGGCAGGGCCGGAAGTCCCCGGTTTCGGCGGCCGTGGCACCCACCAGACACATGCTGGACACGGACCGGATACGGACCGGACACCAGCGGTTTTCCCAGGCCGGAATCGCGCGTAATCTCGCCACGTGGATTGGGCACGACTTTTCGCTTTCGATACCCCGCCCTCGGAGATCTTTATCCGCGGAACCGTCATCTACATCGCGATATATGCGCTGCTGCGGGTGGTACTGAAACGCGAGGCAGGCACCAACGGCATCACGGATCTCATCGTCGTGGTGTTGATCGCCGACGCGGCGCAGAACGGGATGGCCGGTGGCTACCGATCGATCAGTGACGGCATCCTGCTGGTCGGGGTGATCATCGGCTGGTCCTACCTGCTGAATTGGATGGCGCACCGCTGGCCTTCGGTGGCGAGGGTCCTGCGACCGGGGCCGCTGTTGGTGATCTACGACGGCGCCTTCCTCTACGCCAATATGCGCAAAGAGATGATCACCGAGGAGCAGGTCCGCGAGCAGGCGCGCAAACAGGGGATCGCCGACCTGTCAGTAGTCCGTGAGGGTCGGATGGAATCCGACGGACAGTTCAGTTTTCTCATCGGCGCCCCCCGCCGGGCACGCGATCTCGTCAGTGACTAGGGGAGGCTAGAGGACCAGCAACATCCGGGTGTTGCCCAAGGTATTGGGCTTGACGTAGCTCAGGTCCAAGAATTCGGCCACACCGACGTCGTAGGAGCGTTGCATCTCCTCGAACACCTCCGCGGTCACCGGCGTGCCGTCGATCTCGGTGAAGCCGTGGCTGGCGAAGAACTCGGTCTCGAAGGTCAGCACGAACAGCCGCTGCAACTGCAGTTCGCGGGCGACCTGAAGCAGCCGGTCGACGATCGCGTGTCCGATACCGCGACCGGTCAGGGTCGGGTCCACCGCGATGGTGCGGACCTCGCCGAGGTCGGACCACAACACATGCAGCGCGCCGCAGCCCACCACCTGCTGATCGGCGTCCTCGGCAACCCAGAATTCCTGGACCGCCTCATACAGCGTTACCAGGTTCTTTTCCAGCAGGATCTTGCCGGCATAGACGTCCACCAGCTGCTTGATCGCCGGGACGTCCGAGGTGCGGGCACGCCGGACCACAGGCTGCCCCGCCGGTGGATCTGCCGCAAGATTCACAGCTGCACAGTATCGGTTTCTCATTTCGGGCAGGGCAACAGATATTCTGACCTCCGTGTCGGGACAGCCAAAGACCGGTCCAGCGGTGACGCATGTCCCCGTGGTCAACCTCGCGAACGCGTTGACCGTCATGCGGATGGGGCTGGTCCCGGTCTTCCTGCTGGCGCTGTTCGCCGAGGGCGGCCACGATCCCAAGACCCGTATCGCGGCATTCGTCATCTTCGCCGTTGCCATCATCACCGACCGGCTGGACGGCGCCCTGGCCCGTAACTACGGCATGGTGACCGAGTTCGGCACGTTGGCCGACCCGATCGCCGACAAGGCGCTGATCGGCGCGGCGCTGATCGGCCTGTCGATGCTGGGCGACCTGTGGTGGTGGGTGACGGTGGTGATTCTGGTCCGCGAGATCGGGATCACCCTGCTCAGGTTCGCCGTGCTGCACCGAGGGGTGATCCCGGCCAGCCGCGGCGGCAAGCTCAAGACCCTGGTGCAGGCGGTCGGTATCGGCCTGCTCGTCTTGCCGCTGCAAGGTCCCTGGCTGGTGACGGCCTGGACGGTGATGACCGCGGCGGTGGTCCTGACGGTACTGACCGGCCTGGACTACATCGTTTCGGCGGTGACCGACCTGCGCGGCGCCGCATGAAAACTGCCGAATCCGGGAACCCATTCGGGTGCCGCGCACGTTGACCTTGGTGACTGTTCGGTTATCCAAGGTTGACCCGTGAGGGGAGTGCACGATGACGACATTGCTGCGGGAGTCGGTCGGTGAGGTGCTGCGTCAAGCCCGGACCTCTCAGGGCCGCACGCTGCGTGAGGTGTCGGACGCGGCGCGAGTCAGTCTGGGTTACCTCTCGGAGGTCGAACGGGGCCGCAAGGAAGCGTCCAGCGAGCTGCTCAACGCGATCTGCGCGGCGTTGCGGATCCCGTTGTCGACGGTGCTCTTCGACGCCGGAACCCGGCTGGCGCAGGCCGAGCGGGCCGAACTGGCAGTGCGCAACGCCCGCAGCGGCGAGGTGACCCGCATCGACGCCGGCACCAAGGTGGTGATCCCGCCGATTCGGACGCTGGCATCGGTAGCCTCGGCGTGACGCGCCCGGGCTGAACACCCACCCGAGCACCGTCGACCCGATAAATTGATCACCGGTACCGGCGGTAGAGCCACAACACTGGAAACAAGCAGACGGAGCTGACTGATGGCCAACCCGTTCGTCAAGGCGTGGAAGTACTTGATGGCGCTGTTCAACTCGAAGATCGACGAGCACGCGGATCCCAAGGTGCAGATCCAGCAGGCGATCGAAGAGGCGCAGCGTCAGCACCAGGCCCTGACCCAGCAGGCGGCGCAGGTGATCGGCAACCAGCGGCAGTTGGAGATGCGTCTGAACCGGCAACTGGCCGACATCGAGAAGCTCCAGGTCAACGTGCGCCAGGCCCTGACCCTGGCCGACCAGGCCACAGCCGCCGGCGACGCCGCGAAGGCCACCGAGTACAACAACGCCGCGGAGGCGTTCGCCGCCCAGCTGGTCACCGCCGAGCAGAGCGTGGAAGACCTCAAGGCGCTGCACGACCAGGCGCTGTCCGCGGCGATGCAGGCCAAGAAGGCCGTCGAGCAGAACGCCATGGTGCTGCAGCAGAAGATCGCCGAGCGCACCAAGCTGCTCAGCCAGCTTGAGCAGGCCAAGATGCAGGAGCAGGTCAGCGCCTCGCTGCGCTCAATGAGCGAGATCGCTGCTCCCGGAACCACTCCCAGCCTCGACGAGGTGCGCGACAAGATCGAACGGCGTTACGCCAATGCGATCGGGGCAGCCGAGTTGGCGCAGGGCTCGGTGCAGGGCCGGATGCTCGAGGTCGAGCAGGCAGGTGTGCAGATGGCCGGTCATTCCCGGCTGGAGCAGATCCGGGCGTCCATGCGGGGCGAGTCGCTGCCGGCGGGTGGCTCTACCACCGCCGCGGGCCAGGCCACTCCGGCAACCCCGCAATCTGGCACCAACCCCACCCCCGAGAATCCGCTGGGACGGTAGTCAGGTGGCCGCGACACTGGGAGGTAGCGCACGGCACCCACTGCTGCAGCGTGTCGTCGACCGAGCCAGTGAGGCCGCCGACCTGCTCGCCGACAAGCTGGGTGCCATCGCCGACCCGAGGGCCAGGATGCTGCGTAAGCGCCGTTGGGCGCTGCGGCTGGGCCTGTTCTTCGCCGTCACGTGCGGATTCTGGACGTTGGCGACCGCCGTTTTGGCGTCGTGGTCGACGCCGGCGTGGGTGTTGCTGATCACCGGGCTGGTGGCCGCGGGTGCCTCCGCGCCGGCGACGCTGTTGCTGCTGCGCTATCGCTGGCTGCGCGCGGCGCCGTTGCCGGCTGTGCGCTCCACCGCGGCGCGGCGCCTGCCGCCGCCCGGGTCGGCGGCCCGGCCGGCGATGTACGCGCTGGGCGCCTCCGAGCGGGGGATGGTCTCGCTACTGGGTGTGCTTGAGCGGGGCCGGCTGTTGCCCGCCGATGAGATCACCGAACTTACGGCCGCGGTCAACCGCGCCGCGTCCACCATGGCGGCCACCGCCGCTGAGGTGGTGTCCATGGAGCGTGCCGTGCAGCACAGCGTGCAGTCCCGTCAGTATCTGGTGCCGACGATCAACGCGTTTACCGCTCAGCTCAGCGCCGGTGTACGCCAGTACAACGAGATGGTCACCGCCGCAGCGCAACTGGTGGCGTCGGCGAACGACGGCTCGACCACGTCGGCCGGCGATCCGGCGAATTCCCCGATGTCGCAGCGACGCTACCGCGAGGAGCTGGCCGGTGCGACCGAGAAGATGCTGGGTTGGGCGCAGGCCTTCGACGAACTGGCCGAGTTGCCCCGGGTCGTCTAGATGTCGTCGCTGCGCTGATCGACCGATTCCGGTCGCGGTCCGTAGCGTTCCTCGTAGGCCCGGTGAATGTGGGCGTCGCGCTCGCGTTTACGTGCGTTGGCGAGCTCCGGGTTCAGGCCGTGCATCCGCAGCATGTGCGTGCGCCACACCTTGTTGAGCGCGTGTGCGAACAGAATCACCATGAACCAGATCGGAAACGTCATGGTGAAGTGCGTCATGAAGTCCGCCGGCAAGAACCAGAACGGGATCAGGATCAGGGTCGTCGGCACGACGGCGCGCATGATCATCCGGACGGTGGCCCCCGGGCCCGCTAGGTCATTGCGGACCCAGTCCAGCAGCGTGGGGGGCAGCGGGCGCCCGTAGCAGTACCGGAGGTATTGGATCGGGCTGGGGCGCTGAGGCTTTGAAACTTGACGCACAGAGCTGACCCTAGAACGTCGGCCGCAGTGCCGGGAACACGGTGGCCGCCACCGCCCGCAGCGTCGCCTTGAACATGTCCAGGAAGTCGAAATAGTCGCGCCACAGCGTGATACGGCCGTGATGCACCTCGAAGACCCCGCACACCCAGAACTGCAGGCGCAGCGGTCCGAACGTCAGCACGTCAGTGCGCTCGGTGAGCACTGACGAGCCGTCGGCGGCGATGCGGTGAATCTTCACGTCGAAGCCCGCCCGGCCGGCCATCCGCTTAAACACCCGGATGGTGGCGCTGCGGCCGTAGATGGTCGGCAGTCCGACATTCTGGTACACCACGTCCTCGGCGAGGGCCGCCGCCGCGGTGTCAAGGTCCTCATCGCGCAGGGCTTCGAGGAAGGTCTCTACGATGCGGATGTTGGCGGTGGCCTCGACAGCGTTCGGCTGGCCAGTCAGTTCGGTCATGCCTGCCACCCTAGGCCCGTGGGGCTGTGGCACGGTAGGCCGATGCGAGTCGTAGTGGTTGCCGGGCCAGATCCCGGTCACGCGTTCCCGGCGATCGCCCTGTGCCAGCGCTTCGCGGCGGCCGGAGACACGCCGACGCTGCTGACCGGGGTGCAGTGGCTCGATACCGCGCGGGCCGCCGGGGTGGACGCCGCGGAGCTGCTGGGGCTCGATCCCACCGCCGCCGATGACGACGCCGACGACGGGGCGAAGCTGCATTACCGGGCGGCGCGGATGGCGGTGGAAAACCGCGATCAGCTGCGGGCTCTGGCGCCGGATCTGGTGGTCTCCGACGTCATCACGGCCTGTGGGGGAATGGCCGCCGAGCTGCTCGGCATCGGCTGGGTTGAACTCAGTCCGCACCCGTTGTATCTGCCGTCGAAGGGGCTGCCGCCGATCGGCAGTGGGCTGGCGCCGGGCACCGGGGTGCGCGGCCGGCTGCGGGACACGCTGATGCGCTCGTTGACGGCACGGTCGGTGCGCAGCGGTTTGCGCCAGCGCGCCCAAGCGCGGGTGGGTATCGGTCTGCCGGGTGACGACCCCGGGCCGCTGCGGCGCCTGATCGCCACGCTGCCCGCGCTCGAGGTGCCCCGGCCGGACTGGCCCGCGGAGGCCGTTGTCGTCGGGCCGCTGCACTTCGAGCCGACCGAGCAGGTGCTGGCCGTGCCGCCGGGTTCGGGCCCGCTGGTGGTGGTGGCGCCGTCTACGGCATCCACCGGAGCTGCCGGGCTGGCCGAGCTCGCCGTGGAGCATCTGGTGCCCGGTGCCGGCCTGCCCGACGGCGCCCGGCTGGCGGTGTCGCGGCTGGGCGGTGCACCCTTGGAGCTGCCGTCGTGGGCTGTCGCCGGGTTGGGGCGCCAGGACGAGCTGTTGACGCACGCCGACGTGGTCGTCTGCGGCGGCGGGCATGGCATGGTCGCCAAGACGCTGCTGGCTGGGGTGCCGCTGGTGGTGGTGCCCGGCGGCGGCGACCAGTGGGAGATCGCCAATCGCGTGGTGCGCCAAGGCAGTGGGCGGCTGATCCGGCCGTTGACCGGGCCGGCGTTGGCGGACGCGGTGGGCGCCGTGTTGGCGTCGCCGGGCTATCGCGATGCCGCGCGGCGGGCTGCGGTCACGGCCGCCGACGTCGCCGATCCGGTACGGGTGTGCCACCAGGCGCTGTCAGGCACTGGGTAGGTTGGGTGTGTGCGCCTGACCGAATTCCACGAACGGGTCGCGATGCGTTTCGGTACCGCCTATGGCGCCTCGGTACTGGCAGATCACGTGCTGGCCGCGGTGGGCGGACGGACCGCGGCGCAGGCCATCGAGGACGGTGTGGAGCCTCGTGATGTGTGGTGGGCGCTGTGCTCCGACTTCGACGTGCCGCGCGATCAGTGGTGAGACTGATCGCTGCGGGCCACGATGCTGCGCACCAGGGCGACGGAGAGGTCTGAGCAGATCGCGGCAAGCTCGGTCGTGGTCTCGACCGGATCGGCGAGCCAGGTTTCGATGATCTGGTTGACGCCGCCGACAATGAACAGGGCACCGCGGCGGAGTTCTTGCGGTGCGAGATTCTGACCGTCGAGAACGCCGGGGGCATGTTCGACGATCGCATCGGTGATCATGTCGAGGATGCCCGCACGGTGCTCGTTGAGTCCCGGGATCGCCGACAGGTCGCTGGTGGCGATGCGGTGGATGCAGGGGTCGGCGGCAATGAGGTCGAGAAATGCGGTCAGCGCGGACCGCAGCTTGTCGGCGAGTGTGCCGGGGTCGCCGATACCGGCGGTGACCATCGCTTCGAGCAACTGGTCGCGGACGTCGTCGGAGACCGCGAAGAACAGCGCGTCGCGACTGGGGAATTGCTCGTAGAAGTAGCGCGGGGTGAGCCCGGCCGCGGTACAGACGCCGCGGACCGTGACCTCGCCGATGCCGGATTCACCCCAGATCTGGCGCCCGGCGGCCAGCAGCTTGCTACGGCGCTCGGCGCGGCGGTCCACCGCGCTGATTCCGCCGTAGTCACGCACCACCTCAGGGCGTTTCATTGACATCACCCTACTAGCGGCCGTAGATTCGGAATACGGTTGTTATCCAAAATGACGCTGGAGGCCGCCCGATGAACGCATCCGCGCTGACCGTCCCCACCCGTCACCCCGCTGGACCCGGTGCCGTTCCGGTCAGTATTCGCGTGCTGGCGACCGCGTTGGCGATCGCCAAACCCACGCCCGAGCGGTGGCGCAAGATCGGCGAAGACCTGACTGCCGGAGACGAACCGATGCAGCGACTGGTCGAGTGGATGTCGAGTACCGGAGCCGCCGAGACGCGGCCGATCTTCGAACAGATACTGGCCCACGGCCTGGACAGCGTGCCGGATGCGCCTGCGCCGCTGCGCGAGTTCTTCGGCGAGTTCGAGCCGATCCCGGACTGGGTCGATCTGGCTCGGGTACGGCGGGGCCAGCGGGCTCTGCGCCGTGGCGGGGCTGACGGCACCTACATCGCCCGGGACGTGTCGTTCCTCGGCGGTTACCAGTTCTCCTCGTTCAACAAAACGCTGTTGCGCACCGGTGTGCTGGAGAAGGGCTCGAACAAGCGCTTCGCCGAGACACTGCAATGGGCGCTGGACGTCAGCGCCGAAGGGGGACTGGAGCCACTCGGCGTCGGCTATCAGGCCACCATCCGGGTCCGGCTGATCCATGAGTACGTGCGTCGGCACGTGGCCGCGCTGCCGGACTGGCGCAGTGACGAATGGGGTCTGCCGGTCAATCAGACCGACATGGCCGCCACCCTGGTGGGAGCGCTGATCGCGCCACCGGCCGGCGGGCTGGCGCTGGGAATCGTGATGTCGCCGAGCGAACTGGAGGATATTGCGCACCTGACCAGCTATGTCGGCTGGCTGATGGGGGTCCGCGAGGACTGGCTGCCCAGCAGCTTCCGGGACGGCATCCGCATCCTCTATCAGACCCTCGGTGCGCTCTCCGCCCCTGACGAGACCACCAAACAGCTGGCGGCTCCGATGGCCGACGATCCGCTGGAATGGCAGTTCCGTGCCATGACCGGCGTGCGGCGCCGTATCGCGCGCGCCCAGCATCTGTCGTTGACCAGCAGCTTTCTCGGGCCGCGCACGATGCGCAAGCTGGGCCTGCCGGCCTTCGTGCTGCCGTGGTACCCGCTGCTGCGGCTGCCGGTGAACCTGGCCCGCAGTGCCGCCGCCCTGACCCTGCCTGGTGGGCTGGATCGCGCGGGGCGGCGTGGGCGGCGCGAGCAAGAGGCGTTCATGCGCACCATGATGGGCGCCGCAGACACCACGATCGGGGCTTCCGCGCACGTCATGGCGGTGGCCTAGCAGTGACCTAACCGCGCGGCGAAAGTCGACACGCCGACACGCCGCGTGTCGGACTTGATTCGAACATTCGTTCGCCTACTGTGGAGGCAGTTCGTTCGGCGGCCTGCGGGTCTGTCAGACCCCGTCGCTAGCGTCACGGCCAACCGACCGAGAACCGGTCAACCGAACTACCGAACCACAGGAGAGGCATCATGGCGCAAGCGCCCGATCGCGAAAAAGCACTCGAACTGGCGATGGCCCAGATCGACAAGAACTTCGGCAAAGGCTCGGTGATGCGCCTCGGAGACGAGGTGCGTCAGCCGATCTCGGTCATTCCGACCGGCTCGATCGCCCTGGACGTGGCGTTGGGCATCGGCGGCCTGCCCCGGGGCCGGGTCGTCGAGATCTACGGCCCAGAGTCCTCCGGTAAGACCACCGTGGCGCTGCACGCGGTGGCCAACGCCCAGGCCGCCGGCGGCATCGCGGCGTTCATCGACGCCGAGCACGCGTTGGACCCGGAATACGCCAAGAAGCTTGGCGTGGACACCGATTCGCTGCTGGTGTCCCAGCCCGACACCGGGGAGCAGGCGCTGGAGATCGCCGACACGCTGATCCGCTCCGGCGCACTGGACATCCTGGTCATCGACTCGGTGGCCGCCCTGGTGCCGCGCGCGGAGATCGAAGGCGAGATGGGGGACAGCCACGTCGGTCTGCAGGCCCGGCTGATGAGCCAGGCGCTGCGGAAGATGACCGGCGCACTGAACAATTCGGGCACCACCGCCATCTTCATCAACCAGCTGCGGGAGAAGATCGGGGTGATGTTCGGATGTGGATCCTGGTACACCAATGTCACTCTGGCTGACGGGTCGACGGAAAAGCTCGGCAAGATTGTGAATCAGAAGATGGATGTCGAGGTCTTGTCCTATGACTTTGAAACGGGGCGTATCGAGCCACGGCGAGTAATCAACTGGTTCAACAACGGTAAGACCGAAGAATTTTTGCACTTCAAGGTTGATCGAGCAGGGGGCGGAACGGGGCGTGGACACGCTAGCTTGGCGATGACCCGCAACCACCTCATCCGAACTCCTGGCGGTTGGCGAGAAGCTGAAGACATCTGCGTTGGTGACCGTGTGATGCTGGCTCAGCCGGCTCTGCTGAGCGATCAGCAGTGGGAAGTCGTACTGGGCTCACTCTGTCTCTTATACACATCT
>NZ_JRMM01000061.1:0-23980 GCF_000972905.1 Mycobacterium sp. UM_Kg27 | reverse complement strand
GATGTGTATAAGAGACAGCTCTTCGAGCTTCTCGCGATCCCAGTCGGAGTCGGTCGCCTCGATCTCAGCGCGCAGCTGCTTGACCCGTCCCGCGATGGCCTCGGCGCTCCCGGCACCGTCGACGATCACGGTGTCGTCCTTGCTGACCACCACCCGCCGTGCCGTGCCCAGCACGTCCAGACCGGCCTCCCGCAGCGTCAGGCCCACGTCGGGGTTGATCACCTGGGCGCCGGTGACGATCGCGAGGTCCTCCAGGAACTCCTTGCGGCGGTCACCGAAGTAGGGCGCCTTGACGGCAACGGCCTTGAGCGTCTTGCGGATTGCGTTGACCACCAGAGTCGACAGTGGCTCGCCCTCGACGTCCTCGGCGATGATCAGCAGTGGCTTGCCCGCCTCGGCGACCTTCTCCAGCAGCGGCAGCAGGTCCGGCAGCGAGCTGATCTTGTCGCGGTGCAGCAGGATCAGCGCGTCTTCGAGGACGGCTTCCTGCGAGTCGAAGTCGGTGACGAAGTACGCCGACAGAAAACCCTTGTCAAAGCCGACACCGTCGGTGATCTCCAGCTCGGTAGACAGCGTCGAGGACTCCTCTACGCTGACCACGCCGTCGCTGCCGACCTTGGTCATCGCCTCGCCGACCAGCTCACCGATCTCCTCGTCACGCGAGGACACGTTGGCCACCTGCGCGATCGATTCCTTGCCGGAGACCGGGATGGCCGCGGCCAGCAGCGCTTCAGACACCGCGTCGGCGGCCTTGGCGATACCGGCGCCCAGCGCGATCGGGTTGGCGCCGGCCGCAACGTTGCGCAGCCCGCCGGAGATGATGGCCTGGGCCAGCACGGTGGCGGTGGTGGTGCCGTCGCCGGCCACGTCGTTGGTCTTAGTGGCGACCGACTTGACCAGCTGGGCACCGAGGTTCTCGAACGGGTCTTCCAGGTCCACGTCGCGGGCCACGGTGACGCCGTCCATGGTCACCGTCGGGCCGCCGAAGGACTTGGCCAGCACCACCGTGCGGCCGCGCGGCCCCAGCGTCACCCGGACCGCGTCGGCGAGCTTGTTGACGCCGGCTTCCATCGCCCGGCGCGCGGCCTCGTTGAACTCAATCTGCTTGCTCATAGCTGTTTAAGCCCTTTTCTCTACGCGTGCCGCCCCGGACATCACCCGTAAAACGGGGATCTCCGGGGCGGGCACGGTGGTTGCTTCGTGGCTACTTGCCGACGATGGCCAGCACGTCGCGCGCGGACAGGATCAGGTACTCCTGGCCGCCGTACTTGATCTCGGTGCCGCCGTACTTGCTGTAGATGACGACATCGCCTTCCTTGACGTCCAGCGGGATCCGCTTGTCGCCATCCTCGTCCCAGCGGCCGGGGCCGACGGCGACGACAGTGCCTTCCTGCGGCTTCTCCTTGGCAGTGTCCGGAATGACCAGACCGGAAGCGGTCGTGGTCTCGGCCTCGTTGGCCTGAACGAGGATCTTGTCCTCGAGTGGCTTGATGTTCACGCTCGCCACGATTGGAGCCCTCCACATTGTCTGGATGCGACCCGGCCGATGCCGAGCCCATCGGAACGTACTTACTTAAGGTGTTCGGCATTCGTGCGAACCCTCGCGTCGTCGTCGCGGGTGCCGAGCGAGAATCGACCGACTGCCACCTAGCACTCTATACATGAGAGTGCTAGCACTCAAGGTGACCCCGGTGCCGAGATCATTTCCCAGGTAGCGTCCGGCAACCGAACCGATCGCACGTTGCCGTCGCCGGCACCTACACCTGGCCCTGCACCACCGGCAGGCCCGGGTTGGTGGCCACGTCCAGCGGCGACGGTGGAGCGCCCGCCGCGATCAGTTGCGCCGCGAACGACGCGATCATCGCCCCGTTGTCGGTGCATAACCGCAGCGGCGGGATGCGCAGCGTCACTGCCGCTGCCGCGCAGCGTTGTTCGGCGAGCTCCCGCAGGCGGGAGTTGGCGGCTACCCCGCCGGCGATCAGCAGAGTGCTGACCCCGAGGTCGGTGGCCGCACGGACCGCCTTGGCGGTCAGCACGTCGGCGACCGATTCCTGGAAACCGGCAGCCACGTCGGCGGGGACGAAATCGGGGTTGCGCTCCACATAGCGGGCCACCGCGGTCTTGAGCCCGGAGAAGCTGAACACGTAGGGGTCGTCGCGCGGGCCGGTCATCCCGCGCGGGAAGACCACCGCATCCCGGTCGCCGGTGCGGGCCAGTTCATCGAGCACCCGCCCACCCGGGTAGCCCAGCCCGAGCAGGCGGGCCACCTTGTCGTAGGCCTCCCCCGCGGCGTCGTCGACGGTGCTGCCCAGCTCGACGATCGGCTCCCCCAGCGACCGCACATGCAGCAGGTGGGTATGGCCGCCAGACACCAGCAGAGCCACGCACTCCGGCAGTGGTCCATGGGCGTAGACGTCGGCGGCCAGGTGGCCGCCCAAGTGGTTGACGGCGTAGAACGGCACGCCCCAGGCCGCCGCATAGGCCTTGGCCGCGGCCGCACCCACCAGCAGCGCCCCGGCCAGTCCCGGCCCGATGGTGGTCGCGACCACGTCAGGCTTGTCCACCCCTGCCGTCGCCAGCGCCCGGCGCATGGTCGGCCCCAACGCCTCCAGGTGTGCCCGCGACGCGACCTCGGGCACCACCCCGCCGAATCGGGTGTGCTCCTCCACGCTGGAGGCCACCTCGTCGGCCAGCAACGTCAGGGTGCCATCGGCTTCCAAGCGGGTGATGCCGACACCTGTTTCGTCGCAAGAGGATTCGATGGCCAGCACTACTGTCATGCCGGGGGCTCCCGTCGCATCGTGTAGGCGTCGGCACCATTGCGGTAGTAGCGCTTACGCAGTCCGGTCTCGACGAAGCCGACGTCGCGGTAGAGCGCGATCGCCGGAGCGTTGTCGGTCCGGACCTCCAGGTACACGACGCCCCCGTCGGCGTAGTCCAGCAGGTCGGTGAGTAGCCGCCGCCCGATGCCGCGGCCCTGATGGGCCTTGTCCACCCCGATGGTGTGCACTTCGTATTCGAACGGTGCGGTGCGCCCCAACCGCGCGATTCCGCCGTAGCCCACCACGGCATCGCCGATCCGGGCGGCGACGTAATGGTTGTCTCCCGCAGCGATCGCCCGGCTGAACGCTTCGGCCGGCCATGGGTCGTCGTCGCCGAACAGTTGGGCTTCCAATTCGGCGCAGCGCACCGCATCGCTGTCCTCCAGTGCGCCCAGCGTCACCGGCACCGCGGCCGTCGCCGCCGGTTTGGCGTCGGGGCGGCGCAGGTACAGCGGGACCAGCGATTCCGGCGTCGTATTCCAATCCCGCACTGCGGCAACCAGTCCGGCCGGAGTCGGGTAGGTGATGTCGAGAACCGGCAGGTCGAACAGCTCGGTATGCGCGGGCGAGCCGGCGACCGCGACGGCATCCGCGGGGTCGACGTCGGCCGGCGAACATACCGCGGGGCCCGCGACCCGGGCACCGTCGCGGTAGCGCGCCCAGTAGACCTCCCGACGGCGGGCGTCGGTGACCACCAGGACCGGCCCCGTGGTGCGCACGCCGATCGCGTCCAGGCTGCACACGCCGTAGACCGGAATGCCCAGGGCGTGTCCGTAGGCGGCAGCGCTGGCCATCCCGACCCGTAGACCGGTGAACGGTCCCGGCCCGCACCCCACCACAACCGCGGTCAACTCGGCCATGCTCAGGCCGGCGTCAGCCAGGGCGTCCAGCACATTGGGGGTCAGTCGTTCGGCGTGCGCCCGGGCGTCGGGGGTGGCCCGTTCGGCCAACACGGCCGGCCGGCCGGCCTCATCTAGGACCACCACACCCGCGGTAACGGCGGGGGTGGCGGTGTCGATGGTCAGAATCGCTCGGGTCACGGCGCGTGCCACCGCCAGCTCACGGTGCGCGTCTCGGAGTCCGCGGCGCGGTCCAACCGGATGTCGAGGTGCCGTTCGGAGAGCCGCTCGGCCAGTCCTTCGCCCCACTCGACCACCACGACCGCGTCGTCGAGTTCGGTGTCAAGGTCTAGAGAGTCCAGCTCGGCCAACAGGTCCAGGCCCGACTCGTCGAGCAGCCGGTAGAGGTCGACGTGAATCATCGCCGGGCTGCCGGGCCGGCGAGCCCGATGCTCGCGGGCCAGCACGTACGTCGGCGAGGTGACTGGGCCGTCGACATCGAGTGCCGTGGCGATCCCCTTGGCCAACACGGTTTTACCGGCACCCAACGGTCCGGACAAAACCACCACGTCGCCAGCACGCAGCTGTTCACCCAGCCGAGCTCCCAGCGCAACAGTGTCCTCGGCGGTGGCCAAGGTCGCCTCCTGCGGATCAGCCACTGCGCCCGGCCTTCCCACGTAACCGGTGCGTCAGCATGCCACGGCGCGGAGTGGCCCGCTCCACCAGTCGCACCAGCGCCTCGTCGATGACATCGGGTTCCTCCAACTGCACCAGATGCCCGGCCCCGGGCACGATCACCAGCTCACAATCCCACAACGTGGCCGCCATCGCTCGCGAGTACCCCGGCGGGGTGAGCAGGTCCTGGTCGCCACAGGCGACCAGGGTAGGGATCTTGGCCAGCGTCGTTAGCGCCGCACTCTCGTCATGCACTTCCAGGGCGTGCAGGAAGCCCACCATGGTGGCGACCGGGGTGGAGTGCATCATCTCCTCTGAGTACGCCACCACACTCGGGCTGATCTGGTCGGTGCCATAGGAGGCGGCCCGCAGAATCGGTGCGATCACCCCCCGCACCGCGCCGCGGCCGCGGTGCACCAACTTCGGCGCGTAGCGCACACTGAACTGCACGGCCTCCAGCGCCGGGTTGCGCAGGATCTGGCCCAGCGGGGACCGCGAAACACCTTTGGCGGCCGACGATATCAATGCCGCACCGACGATCCGCCTGCCGTAGCGCCGGGGGAACTGCCGAGCATGCGCCAACACGGTCATGCCGCCCATCGAATGCCCGACCAGCACTATCGGGCCGCGCGGCACGGCCGCGGTCAGCACTGCCTCCAGATCCTGGCCGAGTCGCGGCACGGTGTAGGTCCCCGGAGGCGCGACACTGGAATCGCCGTGACCGCGCTGGTCATAGAAGACCATGCGCACCTGATCGCCCCACTCGGCCGCCAGTCGCGCCCGCTGAAAGTGGAAAGACCCCATCCGCAGGCAGAATCCGTGCGCGAACACCACGGTCAACGGTGCGTTACGCGGACCGGTGTCGCGCACCGCCAGTTCGACACCGTCATCGGTGACCACCACCGAGCTGTGGTCGTGGTCGAAGATCTCGAAATCCTCGTCGGCGTAAGCGTCTTCGGCAGTGGTGCGGCGTGTTACCGACCGCGCGACAGTGCTTCCGGCGAGGGTGCCGACGGCGGCCAGGCCGGCCATCCCCGCGAGCCAACCGCCGGCCCGCCGTGACCCGCGCCGATTATCGGCCATCGGTGCCCCGATACGTCCTGGCGACCCGTCCGCGGGGACTGTTCACCACCTCGTAGTGGATGGTGCCCAACGCGTCGGCCCAGTCCTGGGCCAGCGGTTCGCCGTCTGCTCCGGACCCGAACAGGACGACTTCGTCACCTTCGGCGACGTCGACCGGGCCGGGGCCCAGATCGACGACGAACTGGTCCATACACACCCGGCCCACGCTGGGCCGACGCCGGCCGTTGATCAACACGTCGAACCGTCCGCTCAGCGGCCGGAACACTCCATCGGCGTAGCCCATCGGTACCAGCGCCACGATGGTGTCTACCGGGGCGACCCAGGCCTGGCCATAGGAGACCGCCTCCCCGGCTTTGATCGGACGAACCAGCACCACAAGAGATTTCAGCGTCATCGCCGGAATCAGACCCATGTCACCACGTTCGGGGATCGGACTCAGGCCGTACATGGCTATTCCGGGCCGAACCATGTCGAACGCCAGATCGGGGCGGGTCATGGCCGCGGCCGAGTTGGCCAGGTGGGCGACCGGGAACCTCAGCCCCTGCTCGCGGGCCACGCTCAGCAGATCGGAAAAGCGTTGGGCTTGAACGTCGTTGATCGGGTTGGCAGTCTCATCGGCGCAGGCCAGATGGGACATCAGGCCGCGAACCCGGATCGCCTCGTCGGCGACGGCTCGCTGCAGCGCGGTCACCAGTTCCGGAAAGTCGGCGGCGCCTACCCCGTTGCGGTTCATGCCGGTGTCGGCCTTGACCGTGACGGTCGCGGTCCGGCCGGTACGTCGCACCGCGTCGAGCAGCTCGCCCAGCTGGGACACCGAAGACACGGCGATCTGTACGTCGGCGGCCAGGGCGGGAGCGAAGTCGGTGTGCGGCCCGTGCAGCCACGCCAGCACCGGTGCGGTGACGCCGCCCGCCCGCAACGTCAGAGCCTCGTCGACGGTGGCGACGCCGAGTTCGGCCGCGCCGGCGGCCAGCGCGGCACGGGCAACCGGGACCGCGCCGTGGCCGTAACCGTCGGCCTTGACCACAGCCATCACCCCGGCGGCGCCGGCGTGTTCATCCAGCACCCGCACGTTGTGAGCAATGGCATCCAGGTCCACCAGCGCTTGCGCGAGCAGACCGGACGTTCGGGATGCGGCAGTCATGTCAGCGTCGATTGTCCCAGAACCTGCCAAACCGGCCCGCCGGATCATCCAGGGTGGGGTTTGATCGGCTCAGCGGCCGTTTTGCGACCGAGAACACACCCTCGGCGGCGGCCTGTGAATCAGCGGCGGCACCGCGACCAGCCCGCGTGCCAACCTGCTGACATGCGAACCCGGCAGGGGCCATTTCGGGCGTCCGAGGCGCTGGCCGTCGGCGCGGTGACCCGCGCCCAACTGCGGCGCGACTACACCGCCGTCTACCCCGGCGTTTGGGTGCCGCGCGAGGCAGCGCTCTCGGCGACGCAGCGGGCCCGGGCCGCCTGGCTCTGGTCGCGTCGGCGGGGCGTGCTCGCCGGGTTGTCGGCATCGGCGATGCTCGGCGCGAAGTGGATCGACTCCGACAAACCCGCGGAACTCGTCCACAGCAACCGGCGGGCACCACCGCTGCTCACCGTGCACACCGACACACTGCTGGCCGGCGAAGTTCGAGTAGTGAGCGGGCTGCCGGTGACCACGGCCGCGCGCACCGCGTTCGACCTGGGAAGGCGCCTGGCTCTCAGCGAGGGCGTTCAGCGTATCGACGCCCTGATGAACGCCACTGATCTCAAGATTGTCGATGTGGAGGCGGTGGCCGACGCTCACCGCGGTGCGCGGGGCCTGCGGCAACTCGACGAAACGCTGCCGCTTGTCGACGGCGGCGCCGAGTCACCATACGAATCGCTCACGCGGTTGATCCTCATGCAGGCCGGTTTTCCGCGGCCCCAGACCCAGATTCCGGTGTATGGCGACTACGGCCAACTCGTCGCCGTAGTCGACATGGGCTGGAAGGAGTACTTGGTAGGCGTGGACTTCGAGGGCGCCCACCATTGGACCGATCCCAAGCAGCGGGAGCGTGACGCCGAGCGCTACAACGCCCTTCTCGAACTCGGCTGGGTCGACATGAAGCTGACGAGTCGCACGCTGCATGTGGCTCCTGGCCGGTTCCTGGACCGAGTCGGGGCGGCCCTGGTCGGCCGCGGCTGCCCGAAAACCTGGTGACCCCGCATCGAGTGTGTGGTTTGGTCGGGCCACGGGTCATTTTCCCGACCAAACCGCACACTCGGCGGGAAGGCTCAATGCGAAAAGTGCTGCTGATCGTCGTAATGGCCCGCCGGCTTGAGCCTGTCCAGGGCGGTCACCGATTTCATGATGTCGTCGAAGAGCGCGCGGGCAAGGTCCGCCGACAGCCCCTCGCGGACCACGACGCGCAACACCGCGACGTCCTCGGCCCCCTCCGGCATGGTGTAGGCCGGCACCTGCCAGCCGAACGTGCGCAACTCGTGGGACACGTCGAACTCGGTGTAGCCGTGCTCACCGGCCAGCCGGCAGCTCACCACCGGGATCGCCGAGCCGTCGCTGATCACCTCGAAGTGCTCCGAAGCGGCCAACTGATGGCTCAGCCAGCGGGCGGTGTCGGACAGGGTCCGCATCACCTCGGTGTAGCCGGCGCGGCCCAGCCGCAGGAAGTTGTAGTACTGGCCGACGACCTGGTTGCCCGGCCGGGAGAAGTTCAGCGTGAACGTCGGCATATCGCCGCCCAGGTAGTTGACCCGGAACACCAGCTCCTCGGGCAGATAGTCGGCGTTGCGCCACACCACGAAGCCGATGCCCGGATAGGTCAGGCCGTACTTGTGGCCGCTGACGTTGATCGAGACCACCCGCGGCAGCCGGAAATCCCACTTAAGGTCTGGGTGCAAGAAGGGCACCACGAAGCCCCCGCTGGCCGCGTCCACGTGCACCGGCACGTCCGGCCCGCCGCCGGCGGCAAGGGTGTCCAGTGCCGCACAGATCTGCTCGATGGGTTCGAGCTCGCCGGTGTAGGTGGTGCCCAGGATGCCCACCACCCCGATGGTGTTCTCGTCGACGGCGTCGATCACCTGCTCGGGCGTGATCACGTAGCGGTCTTCGGCCATCGGCAGGTAACGGGGTTCGACGTCGAAGTAGCGGCAGAACTTCTCCCACACCACCTGGACATTGGAGCCCATCACGAGGTTGGGCGTGCGACCCTGCCAATCGGCGACCCTGGCCCGCCAGCGCCACTTCATCGCCAGCCCGCCCAGCATCACCGCCTCACTGGACCCGACGGTGGACACCCCGATCGCGCTGGCGGGGTCATCGTCGCGCAGGTTCTCGGCGTGGAACAGATCGGCGACCATGGACACGCAGCGCTGCTCAATGGCCGCGGTGGCCGGGTATTCGTCCTTGTCGATCATGTTCTTGTCGAACGACTCCGCCATCAGCGTCGACGCCTCGGGATCCATCCAGGTGGTGACGAACGTGGCCAGATTCAGCCGGGAACTGCCGTCGAGCATCAACTCGTCGTGGATGAAGCGGTAGGCGGTCTGCGGGTCCATCGGGTCGTCGGGCAACCGCAACGCCGGGACCGGCGAGGTGAACATCCGGCCGGTGTAGGCGGGAGCGATGGCATGCGCCGGCACGGACGGGTGCGAATGGGTCACTGAGACTCTCCTCTATAGCTGGGCCAGGGCGGTACGGATGTGGGCCAGGATGCGCGAGGCCGACGTCGGGGTGTCACCGGGTCCGGGGTCGGCGGCCGAGGCGGCGGCGGCGCGGGTGTGCACGAACGCGGCGGCGGCAGCGGCCTGAGCGGGAGGCAGCCCCGAAGCCAACAGCGCGCCGATCATCCCGGACAGCACATCACCGGAACCTGCGGTGGCCGCCCAGGATCCGCCGGCCGGGTTGAGGTAAACCGGGCCGGCCTGATGCGCCGGCCCCAGCTTCGCCTCTCCTGCGTCGAGCCTCGCTGAACCGCCGGAGGGGTCCGCTACCACGGTGACATTGCCTTTCAACAGCACCGTGGCCCCGAATCGGTCGGCCAGCTCGCGGGCCGCGCCCACCCGGTCCGGCCCGGGCGGGTGTCCGGCTAGGCGGGCGTATTCGCCGGCATGCGGAGTGAGCACGGTCGGGGCGGTGCGGTCGGCCACCAGCGACGGGTGGGCGGCCAGGATGGTGAGCGCGTCCGCGTCGACGATCACTGGAAGATCGGTGCCGAGCGCGAACCACAGTGCGGCAGCAGCCTGCTCGCCGGTGCCAAGACCGGGACCGACTGCCCACGCCTGCACCTTCCCGGCGGCTGCCGGGCTGGGCGCCGCCACCACCTCAGGCCAGTGCGAAACCACTTGGGCATCAGCGTTTCCGGCGTAGCGCACCATGCCAGAGGTGGCCGCCACCGCTGCCCCGGCACACAGGATCGCCGCGCCCGGGTAGGTCGCCGAGCCGGCCAGGATTCCAGTGACGCCCTGGGTGTATTTGTCGTCGCGGGGGCCGGGCGCCGGCCAGCAGGCCTCGACGTCGGCAGCGGTCAACGAATGAATGTCGGTGTCCGGCAGGTCCAGGCCGATCTCGATGAGCTCGACCCGCCCGCACTGCCCCAGCGCGTGCACCGGTTTGAGGCCACCGAAGGTGACGGTGAGCGCGGCGTTCACCGCGGGACCGTCCGCCGCGCCGGTGTGCGGATCCAAGCCGCTGGGGATGTCGACAGCCACCACCGGAATGCCCGCCGCCTCAACCGCGGCGAAGACTTCGGCGGCGTTCGGCCGCAACGGGCCGCGCCCAGAGATGCCGACCACTCCGTCGATCACCAGATCTGTTGCGGGCGGCACGGTGTCAACGATCCGGCCGCCGGCACGCCGGAACGCTGCAAGCCCTTTGGCGTGGGCGCGCGCAGGGTCGAGCAGGATGGCGCTGGCCGCCACGCCGCGCCGGCGCAGCAGCGTGGCCGCCCACAGCGCATCGCCGCCGTTGTCGCCGGACCCCACCACCGCGCACACGTTGCGTCCGGCGGTCCCGCCGGTGCGCGCGGCCAGCTCCCGAGCGATCGCGGTCGCCAGCCCAAACGCGGCCCGGCGCATCAACACACCGTCGGGCAGGCTCGCCAACAGCGGTGCTTCGGCAGCGCGAATGACCTCGACGCTGTAGTAATGCCGCACTTGCCCTCCTCGGACTGCCCGCGATTGTCAGGCTAGTGGCCGCCGACGACGCTCGGGGGATGTCGCGGCGGATGGTGGGGGTGAGTCAGCGGGTAACAGCACAATCCGATGACCACCGCGGCGGCGTGGCCGATCGCGGTGAAGTCGGGATTGATGAGCAGAGGCACGGTGAAGATGACGACCAGACCGGCCAGGTAGGCCCAGCGCCACGGCCGACGGATGCGGTAGGTGAGCACTGCCATCACGCCCACCAGGAAGTAGCTGACGCCGATGTCGCGGGCGAAGGTCAACCGCTCCGATTCGCGGTGCAGGTGAATCAGTGCGTAGAGCGCGCCCTCACTGACATAGGTGGCGCCGACGTGGGAGATCAATCCGACCATCAGCCAGCGCAGGTGCCCCAGCCAGTGTTCGGCCGGGGCCAGAAACAGGGTGAACAGCACCAGATACGGCGACCAGTCCTTGCCGTCGATCCACAACAGGCTGGAGACCAGCACCTCCAGCGGGTCGGTGGCCAGGTGATGCAGGTTGGTGGACTGCTCGACGAGCATGGTGTGCAGGCGCGGGCCGACCAGGTGCTGGATGACGGTGGTGACGCCCAGCACCGCCAGCCATAGGTAAGTCAGCGGCGCGGTGTGCACGAAGTGCCACACCGCAGCCAGGCGCGTTCTGACGTCGGCCACGGCGTACAGCGTCGCACGGCTGATGCAGACACGGACAGACCATCCGCTGATAGCCTCTGGGAAAATCGGGCCCATCCGCCTGCGATCGGCCCCGAGGGGATCTGGGGGCACCTCATGAACGAACCGCACGGTCCGACGCCCAATCCATACCAGCAGCCCCCCTTCGCGCCCATGAACCAGCCCATCCCGCCGGTTCCGGGGGGACCGTTCCCGCCGCCGCTGCTGCCGCCTGGGCTCGGCGGTCCCCCACCGTGGTCGCCAGGGCCCAACCGCCGCAAGGTGTGGACGCTGTTGGCCACGGTCGCCGTGATCGCGGTGATCGGCGTCGTGCTCACCGTGACACTGTCCGGGCGCGGCCAGCACGACACTGCCAAGCCCGCCGCAAAGACGACGACCCCGGCGACAGCGTCGGCATCCACTGACAAGGCACCGGTGCCGGTTTCCAAGATCGAGGGGTTGCTGCCCCGGCAGGAAGTCCTCGCCGCGGCGGTGGCCGATCCCGAACTCGGCGTCGTGGCCAGTGGTGAGGCGATGGATGAGGTCACCGTGGTGGACGCCGACTGCCAGGGCATCAGTTCGGTCGCCTCGGGACCCGTCTACGCCGGCACCGGCTGGACCGCCATCCGCTGGCAACGCTGGTACAGCCCACCCGACATCGACACCCACGACCTGAAGCACGGCCTGCTGGTATCGGTGGCGGCCTTTCCCCGGGCGGACAACGCGCAGGCCTTCTACACCAAGCAGCGCGAC
Source organism: Mycobacterium sp. UM_Kg27 (assembly GCF_000972905.1). NCBI lineage: Bacteria > Bacillati > Actinomycetota > Actinomycetes > Mycobacteriales > Mycobacteriaceae > Mycobacterium > Mycobacterium sp. UM_Kg27. The sequence continues at coordinate 12,001 of NZ_JRMM01000061.1, read as the reverse complement.
AAGTGGAAAAGGTGCGCCGGCCGCACCCTGAACATGACCGTGACCCCTGGCGACAATGAGCCGCGCGTCTTCTGGACCGTCACCGAGGTCACCGAGTCCGATGAGCTCGTCAAGACAACAGCGATCAGTGAGGGCGGCGGTGGCTGGTCATGCCAGGACGCCCTGACCATCCGCAACAACCTCGTCGCGCAGGCCGATGTCTGCGGTAACAGCATCCCGGCCACCGCGGCGCAGGAAATCCTCGCCTCGATCACCACGAAGATCGACGCCGCCGGGTGAGCTGACCGCGCCGGGAGCCGGCGCCACCGCACCCAACCCTTGATCAGCCTCAGCGCCTCGCGTATCGTCCGACTCAATTTCGCGTCGCACAGTAGCGAATACAGGGGAAGGGCCGAGCCGTTGCGCAACCGCTACGCCGGGGAACCGTTCACCACCACCGATTCCGAGATCGCCGCCGCTTTGGAGCAGGTCTCGATCCCCACCTTGTTGCTGTCGTGCGTGCACATCACCGGCGACCCCCGCTTCATCCGGGAGTTCCGGCAGAACGGGATCTTCCTCAACGAGATCCAGGGGTTCATGTCCGAGGAGGACAAGGCCCGCGCCCGCGCCGAAGCGCTGCCGGTGATCATCGACTATCGCGACCGTGGCTGCCCGCAGCCCGCTCCCCTGCCCGCCGAGCTGGTCAAGGAGATGATGGACTGGGCGGCCTGCGAGACCGTGCCCGACGCCTACCTGGGGTTGCTCTCCGAAGAACTCGACCTCGAAGGCCGCGATCCACGACGGCCCGCACCCCTGGACCCGGCACGCGCCGCGGAGCTGTCGGTGGTGGTGGTCGGCTGCGGCGAATCGGGTGTGCTGGCCGGAATCCGGCTCGCGCAGGCCGGTATTCCCTTCACGATCATCGAGAAGAACGAGGGCCCGGGCGGAACCTGGTGGGAGAACGACTATCCCGGAGCCCGGGTGGACGTCGCGAACCACTTCTACTGCTACAGTTTCGAACCCAACAACGACTGGGGCCACTACTTCGCCGAACAGCCCGAGTTGCGGGCATACTTCGCCGATCTGGTCACCAAACATGGCCTGAACGAGCACATTCGGTGGGGCACCGAGGTCACCGACGCCGTCTGGGACGAGGGCATCGGAACCTGGACCTTGACCACTCGCGCCGCCGACGGTTCGCAGTCCACGCTGCCGGCGCGCGCGGTGATCACCGCGGTCGGTCAGCTCAACCGGCCGCATCTGCCCGATCTCGACGGGTCGGACAGCTTCGCCGGACGCGCATTTCACTCCGCGGCGTGGGACCACAGCGTCGACCTGACCGGTAAGCGGGTAGCACTGATCGGGGCCGGTGCCAGCGGATTTCAGATCGCACCCGCGATCGCGGAGAAGGTAGCGCACCTCACGGTGTTTCAGCGCACCGCACAGTGGATGTTCCCCAACCCGATGTATCACGACGCCGTCGAAGACGGGGTGCACTGGGCGTTGCAGCACCTGCCGTTCTACGGCCGCTGGTACCGCTTCCTGCTGCTGTGGCCCGGCGCCGACAAGGGACTGGAGGCCGCCCGGGTAGACCCGGACTATCCCGACCAGGACTACGCGGTGAGCGAGATCAACGCCCTGGCCCGGCAGATGTTCACCGCCTGGATCACCGATCAGGTGGGTGACGACGACGAGCTGCTGGCCAAGGTACTGCCGGACTATCCGGCGACCGGCAAGCGCACCCTGCAGGACAACGGAACCTGGCTCAAAACCCTGCGGCGCGACAATGTCGAGCTGATCCGCACCCCGATACGCTCGATCACCCCGCAAGGGGTGGAGACCGACGACGGCGTCCACCACGAGGTGGACGTGATCGTGTACGCCACCGGCTTTCGGCACACCGACGTGTTGTGGCCGATGCGCATCACCGGCCGCGGCGGCACCGATCTACACGCGCTGTGGGGCAACAAACCGTATGCACACCTGGGCATCACCGTGCCCGGCTTCCCGAACTTCTTTGTGCTCTACGGGCCCGGGGCGCATCTGGCACACGGCGGCAGCCTGATCTTCAACTCCGAGTTGGAGATGCGCTACATCGACGCCTGCCTAGCCAAGCTCGCCGGTGAACAGCTGCACTCGATCGAGCCGACCGTGCAGGCCGCCACCGAGTGGCAGCAGGCCACCCAGGCCGCGATCGCCCAGACGGTCTGGGCTCATCCGGCGATCAAGCATTCCTACTTCAAGAACGCCGACGGCGAGATCCACACGGTGAGCCCGTGGCGGCTCGACGAGTACTGGTCGGCGGTGCGTGAACCGGATTGGTCGCAGTTCGTCATCACAGAGGGAGCGCGCAGGTGAGCGGAGTTGTCATCACCGGGGCGGCATCGGGGATCGGCCGGGCCTGCGCCCAAGCCCTTGTCGCCGAGGGGCGCCGGGTTGCGTTGTGGGACATCGCCCCGGCGGTCCAGGAGGTGGCCGAGAGTTTGGGGATGCCCGGCGCGGTGGTCGACGTGTGCGACGACGCCGGCATGCCCGCCGCGGTCGCGGTCGCGGCCGAGGCACTCGATGGCATCGACGGACTGGTGCACGCCGCGGGCCGGGTTCTGCCCGAACCAGTAGGCGCCTACACCGCCGAATCCTGGGATGCGGTAATGGATGTCAACTTGCGCGCGCAGGCGATGCTCGTGCAGTTGATGCTGCCGCATCTGGAGGCTGTCGCCCGGGCCGGTGGCGACCCGGCGGTGGTCGGCATTTCGAGCATCGAGGGCTTGACCGCCAACCCGTTCATCCCCGCCTACTGCGCCTCCAAGGCCGGACTGCTGGGGCTGACCAGGTCGATGGCCGCCCAGTTGGGCCCGGCCGGAATCCGCGTCAACGCGGTCTGCCCCGGCTTCATCGAAACCCCGATGCTGCAGATCGCGCTCGACGTCGAAGAGGTCGCGGCAGGCTTTGTGGCCGCTGCGCCGTTGGGCCGAATCGGTCAACCGGCCGAGGTGGCCCAGGCGGTGGCGTTCCTGATGTCGCCGCGGGCGTCGTTCATCACCGGAACCCAGATCGTCGTCGACGGTGGAGTCACCGCCCGGCATCCGTGACTGGCCTAGAAGACCCAGCTCTGCGGTGCGGCGATGACGAAGCCGTGGGTGGCCACCGGACCCTCCGCACCGGACACCTGGGGTTCTTTGAGCACACAGACCAAATCGGTGGACGGCGGGACCCCGCAGACCATCGACTGGGCGGGTGAGAAGTCCCAGAACACGATCTTGTGGCCCACCGGAAGCTTTGCGGCCGGCGGGTTTGCGGCGGCCAGAGCGTCCGGCGCAGCGGGAAGGAAACGCGCCGGAATGCTTTCCTTGCCGTAGATTCCGGGCAGCTCTACCGCTCCGGCGCCGCGCGGCGCCCCCGGAAGGTCGCCGGCACAGTTGACGTCGTGAGTGATCTTGCCCTGCCGCATCCTGCAGAGCAGCCCGGAGTCGGTCGCGAAGACCACGTTGGGGACCTCCTGCAGGTCACTGACCGAACCGGGCAGCGGCCCACTGTCGTCGATCAAAGAACCCAAGTCGGGGACACCCGGGGCCGCTACGGCGTCGGGGACCGCCATCGACGCCGCCACCGAGGCGATCGCCACTGCCAGTTCCCGCCACGCCAAGCGGAGCCTCCTTGTTCGCCGTGAACTCTTGAAACTACGAGCGACGGGCGCTGCGGTCAACGTCATCGGCCCACCGCGTGCATCCACGGCACCCGAACCTCGCCTCCGCGAGCACGCGCATCGGTAGCATCCCCGAAGATGACCCAGCGCCAGCCACCACCGAAACCGCCGATCTCGCGGGGCGATCTCGCCGGGTCTGTCTCAGCACTGGTCCTGACGTTCGTCGGCGGTGCTGTGGCCGCGGTCCTGGGACTGTTCATGATGGCCTTCACCGACTACTGCCCGCCCGCAACCTGCAATATCGATGCAGGCGTCACGGCAATCATGACCGGATTCGCGGCTGCCGCTGCGGTCGGCGCGATCGGAACGGCGGTGACCATCGTGCGACTGGTGCGCCGTCACCGGGCCTGGCCCTACGCCGTCGCGACCTTGGTGCTGACCGCCGTGGCGTGCGCTGTGGGCATAGGCGGCTATCTCGCTGCGGTGGGCGGCTGACTCCTACGTGGCGCTCACCGAGGAAGCGCGCCTGGCCGCATCGGCGATCGCTTCCCGCAGACCCCGCGTCGCCAGCTCATCGGCCAGCTCGTTGTCGGCAACCCCGGAATGGCCTTTCACCCAGAACCACTCGACCTGGTGACGCGCGCAGGCGGCCTGAAGCCGTTGCCACAGGTCGACGTTCTTCACCGGCTGCTTGGCGGCGGTCAGCCAGCCGTTGCGCTCCCAGCCCGACACCCACTTGGTGATGCCATTGCGCACGTAGGTGCTGTCAGTGTGCAGATGTACCACCACGGGCCGGGTGAGGGCTTCCAGCGCCGCGATCGGAGCGGTCAGCTCCATCCGGTTGTTGCTCGTCTCGCCGGGCTCGCCACCGCACATCTCGCGGACGTGGTGGCGCATGCGCAGCACCGCGCCCCAACCGCCGGGACCCGGGTTGGGCCGGCACCCACCGTCGGTGTGGATGACGACCACGTCATCGGTGGATTCGGCGAGCGGTGTAGTTCCGCGAGCAAGAGATCCGACGCCATCAGGATCGGTGGATTCGGTCATCGGCTGAGAATAGGCGGCGAGATCATCGCGGTGCGGACCGACATACCCAGATCGCGATGCCGCAGTGTGGTGATCCGGCGCCCGGGCTGCACGGCGTCCTTCACCGGCAACGTGCGCTCGCCGAAGAACGACGCCGTCGCCTCGATATCGGCGACGACGTAGGTGATACCCCACAGCGATGACGGGCCGTCCGCCGCGGCGTCGGGGGACCCGACGACTTCGAGGATCACCGACCCCAGCCGGAAGAAGATCTGCCGCATCGGCCGGCCGCCGAATTCGGCGTCGCGTACCCGGCGCGACTGCAGCCCGACCGCGACCAACGCCTGCACGGTCCGAGACAGGTTGGGAGACAACAGCACAACATGATCGATCGAGGTCACGCCGTTCGGATGTGTGGCCGGCTCCGCGGCCGCCGCGGCGGAACGGGAGGTGGGGATGCCGTCGAGCGGGCCGTCTTGGGGTAGGCCCCGCAATACCCACCCCAGGATGCCGCTGCCGCCTCCGGACAGCCGCAGCCGGACGTCACCCACCCGGCAGACGTCGTCGGGGTCCACGCTGAAACCGGCCGCGCGCCACGTGTCAGCCGGATCGGCAAGATGGAATTCATCGACGGTGACGGACATGCCGCTCACTCGTGTCAGGCTTGCGTGACCGGCTCGGGTTTCAGGTCGCGCCACCAGCAGTAGATGTACAGCAGCATCGACATCACCAGCGCGACGATCACCCAGAGCGTGATCGTGACGTCGATCCAGGATCCGATCGGCGGAGAGTCGGGCAGCGCGTTTCTCAGCGGGACCACCGCGAAAAGCATTGCCGCATACCAGGTTGTCATCGGCGGCTGGAACTTGCGCCAGCCCAGCAACGTCAGGTTGGCGACCACAACGGCCACCGCGGCCAAGGCGATCAAAACACCGACGATCACGGCACCAAAAGCCATCGTGCTCGGCGACCGGTGCAGCGTGATGCGGTACGGGCCACCGTCCTCGCGGTCGCTGACAATCTCATTCTTCCAACCGGCGATGTGGTCCACGAACGTCACCGACATCCGTTCGGGAATCGTGGCATCACCACGCACGACGTCGACGGTGATGGGCCCGGTCTGGTAGTGATCGAACGGCCACTTCGACGAATTACCGGAGATGGTCAAGGGGACCGGGAACTCACCGGGCACCGTGCCTTTGGTCCAGGTGCGCTTCGTCGGCGTGACCGCGGAGTGCACCGCGATGCTCAGGTCCTCGGTGAGCCCGTGCCTGACCGGATCGAGCAGTGCAGGCCCCGGGGTGATGGTGACCTTGCCGGTCAGGGTTCCCTTCACCGTCTGGAGATCCTCGATGTCGACGGTCACGGTCGTGCCATCGGCCGACGCCAGTCCTTCGGTGAGGTGGCGCGGGCATCCGCATCCCGCGCGCTCATACAGCGCGACGGTGACGACGTAGGACGCGACGAAGAAGATCGTCATAGCGAGGATCAGGAGCAGCCTGGGCCGGTTGAAGTGAACGGCAGGATCGGCGTTGGACAAGCCCGTTCTCCCTGATGTCAGCTCGATGGTCGACAGCAACGGCTGCATCGTCTCATCGTCGCCGCGGTTGCCGCCGAGTTTTCGACGGACAACGGCACACAAATCGAGTTGCTGCAACCGGTTTCCGGCAGTGTCGCGAACCGTTGACGGGTTAGAAGACGTCGCTGTGCGGGGCGGCGATGACGAATCCGTGTGTCACCGTCGGGCCGCCGCTCTTGGCGCTGTTCTCGCGCGCGGCCTTGAGCACGCAGGCCACTTCGGTGCCCATCGGAGCGCCGCACACCAGCGATTCGGTGGGTGAGAAGTCCCAGAACACAATTTTGTGCCCGGGCGCCAACATGATCGTCGGAACCTTTCCGGGATCGCCGAGGAGCCCGGCGGGCGCCATCGGCATGAACTGCGCCGGGCCGTTGCCGGCGGCATGGACGGTCCCCAGGCTCACGCTGCGGCTTCCCGCCGGGGCGCCGACCAGGTTCCCGGCACAGGCCACACTGTGCGTCACCTTCCCGCGACTCTTGCGGCAGGCCAGACCCGACGGGGTGGTAAATGCCAGATCCGGGATGCCGGTGAGGTCAGCTACCGAGCCCGGCAGCGGTCCGCTGTCGTCAAAAAGCGGGTCGAGGTCGGGAACCTCGTTCGCCGCACCGGCATTGGGTACCGGAATAAGCACTGCCATTGCGGCGCACGCCGCCGCCAACAATTCCCGCACTGAAGGCTCCTGCTACTCGACGGTGACCGACTTGGCCAGGTTGCGCGGCTTGTCCACGTCGTAGCCGCGCGCCTGCGCAACCCCGGCGGCAAACACCTGCAGCGGGATGGTCGACAACAACGGCTGGTACAACGTTGACACCGCAGGGATTTCGATCAGGTGGTCGGCGTAGGGGCGCACCGTATCGTCGCCCTCCTCGGCAATCACGATGGTGACGGCACCGCGGGCCTGGATCTCCCGAATGTTGGACAGCAACTTGGAATGCAGCATCGCCGCGTTCTTGGGCGAGGGCATCACGACGATCACCGGAAGGTCGTCCTCGATCAATGCGATCGGGCCGTGCTTGAGTTCACCGGCGGCAAACCCCTCGGCATGCATATAGGCCAGCTCTTTGAGCTTGAGCGCGCCTTCCAGCGCCACCGGGTAGCCGACGTGGCGACCGAGAAAGAGCACCGCACTGGACGACGCGAACTGCCGCGCCAACTGCGCGACCGAATCGATGCCGTCCAGCACATGCGACACCAGTTCGGGCATCGCCTCCAGTTGCCGGTACTCGTGCTCGACCTCGTCGGGGTATTTGGTGCCCCGGGCCTGCGCCAGCGCCAGACCGACCAGGTAGTTCGCGGTGATCTGCGCCAGGAACGTCTTCGTGGAGGCGACGCCGATCTCCGGCCCGGCCCGGGTGTAGAGCACCGCGTCGCACTCCCGGGGAATCTGCGAGCCGTTGGTGTTGCAGACCGCGAGCACCTTGGCCTTCTGCTCCTTGGCGTGCCGGACAGCCTCGAGGGTGTCGGCAGTCTCGCCGGACTGGCTGATCGCCACCACCAGCGTGCTGCGATCCAGCACCGGGTCCCGGTAGCGGAACTCACTGGCCAGCTCGACTTCCACCGGCAACCGCGTCCAGTGCTCGATCGCGTACTTGGCCAACAGGCCGGAGTGGTAGGCGGTGCCGCAGGCCACGACGAACACCTTGTCGATCTCACGTAACTCTTGGTCGCTCAAGCGCTGCTCGTCGAGAACGATTCGGCCGTCCTCGAAGTGCCCCAGCAGAGTCTCGGCCACCGCGGTGGGCTGCTCGGCGATCTCTTTGAGCATGAAGTACTCATAGCCGCCCTTCTCGGCGGCCGACAGGTCCCAGTCGATGTGAAATCTGCGAGCGGCGGCAGTGTCGTCGTTGCCGTGGAAGTCAGAGATGCGGTAGCCATCGGCGGTGATGACCACCGCCTGATCCTGGCCCAGTTCGACGGCTTCGCGGGTGTACGGGATGAACGCCGCCACATCGGAGCCCAGGAACATCTCGCCGTCACCGATACCGACCACCAGCGGGGTGGATCGACGCGCCGCCACGATGGTGCCGGGTTCATCAGCGTGGGCGAACACCACGGTGAAGTGGCCCTCCAGTCGGCGCATCACCGCCAGCGCCGAGGCCACGAAGTCCCCGGCGGTGTCGCCCTCGCGGTACTGGCGGGCCAGCAGGTGAACGGTCACCTCGCTGTCGGTCTCGCTGGTGAACTCCACCCCGGCGCGTTCCAGTTCGTCGCGCAGCATCGCGAAGTTCTCGATGATGCCGTTGTGCACCACGGCGAACTTGCCGGCCGCGTCGCAGTGCGGGTGGGCGTTGTGGTCGGTGGGGCGGCCGTGGGTGGCCCAGCGGGTGTGGCCCAGCCCGGTGCCCCCGACCAGCAGGGCGGGATCGGTCGCGGCCAGTTCGGCTTCCAGGTTGGCCAGCCGGCCGGCGCGACGCCGGACGGTCAGCTGCCCGATCCCGTCGACGACGGCGATTCCCGCGGAGTCATAGCCGCGGTATTCCATGCGGCGCAGGGCCTCGACGACGACGTCGCGAGCAGGGCGTTGCCCGACGTAGCCGACGATTCCACACATAGCTGTTCAGGGTAGTGCACCGGCAGGCAGCCCCCATGAATCGCGCAGGTCAGCGGGATACCCGTCGCGCGCCAAGCAAGGTGCTCCTGGCCGAATCCCCCGTGCGTTACGGTCATCAGATGGCCAGCATCAAGCGCCTTTACACCGCGTTGACCCGACCCGGACCGCATCGCGTCCTGCGCGGCGATCTGGCCTATGCCGGCCTGGCCGGGGTGGTGTACACCCCACAGTCCGGGTACCGGCTTCCCGCGGTGGCATTCGGCCACGACTGGCTGACCGGAACCGACCGCTACGCCGGACTGCTGGAACACTTCGCCTCGTGGGGCATCGTGGCGGCGGCTCCCGACACCGGACGGGGGTTGGCGCCCTCGGTACTGGATCTGGCTGCTGATTTGGGCCGCGCCCTGGAGATCGCCACCGAGGTCCGGCTGGGGCCGGGTCGGATCAGTGTCGACCGCGATCGGCTCGCGGTGGCCGGACACGGGTTCGGCGGTTCGGCCGCGATCTTCGCGGCAGCCACACTGTCAGTGAAACCCACAGCGGTGGCAGCGATTTTCCCGACCGCGACCACCCCGCCCGCCGAGCAGGCGGCGTTGGGGCTGGACGTGCCGGGCGTGGTCTTCAGCAGTCCCGACGCCCCGAAGGCACTGCGGTCCAACGCGATCGAGCTGGCCCATGCCTGGCAGCATTGCACCCTGCGGGTGATCGACAAGGTGTCGCCGGCCGGTTTGCCGCAGGGCCGCCGGCTGACCGGGTTCTTCGGATTGCCGACCTCGGATCGGCGCACCCAGCGGCGGGTGCGGGCCCTGGTGACCGGATACCTGCTGGCACAACTGGTGGGCGACAAGACGTTCCGCGACTTCGCGAACCCCCGGGTGGCCCTCCCCCGTACTGCAGCGCTCGATGCGCTGCCGGAACCGGCCAGCCCGGAAGAGAAGATCGCCGCACTGTTCAAGTAGTTCTGCATACGGCAGCGGCCGTCGAGTCCTTTCAGACCCGAGCGGCAATACGGAATCAAAGGTGCCGAAACGACCGCGGTCGCCGAGCCCGGAGGGACTCGGCGACCGCGGTCGCGTTGCGCTGTCGGCTACGCGCCGGGCGCACCGTCAGTGCCCGGGGCACCGGGGGCGCCGTTGCCGGCACCGCCGGTTCCGGTGCCGCCGGCGCCGGCCGCGCCGCCGGCCCCGCCGGGACCAGCCGGGCTGCCGCCGTTGCCACCGTTCGCGCCGTCGCCACCGTCGCCGCCGGTGTTGCCAGCGCCCTGGGCGGTACCGCCCTTACCGCCGGCGCCGCCAGCCCCGCCGGAGCCGCCGGTCTGGTCAGCGCCGTCGGAGCCCGCGGGGCCGCTGGTGCTGGCACCGCCAGCCCCGCCGGTGCCGCCGTTGCCACCGGTGCCACCGACCGCGCCGTTGCCGCCGTCGAAGCCGTCACCGGTGGCGTTGGTTCCGCCGTTACCGCCAGAACCACCGGCGCCACCTGCACCGGCAAGACCACCAGCGCCGCCGGACCCGCCGCTACCGGCGACGGAAGTGCCACCGGCACCACCCTTGCCGCCGTTACCGCCGTCGCCGCCCGCAGTGCCGTTGCCGCCGACCGCGTTCGTGTGGTTAGCACCGTTCGCGCCGGCCCCGCCGACCCCGCCGTTACCGCCCGCACCGCCCGATCCGCCGGTGCCGTCGCTGCCGACGGTTCCAGCGGGTCCGCTGGTGCTCGTCCCGGCCGCACCGCCGACGCCGGCCTTGCCGCCGAGCCCGCCGTTACCGCCGTTACCGCCGTCCAGGCCCTGCGCGCCGGCGCCTCCGTTACCGCCGGCCCCGCCGGCTCCACCGGTGCCACCGACTCCGCCGCTACCGGCCGCGCCGGTGCCCGAAGTGCCACCGGCCCCGCCGTTGCCGGCGCTGCCGCCGCTACCGCCGTTGGTGCCGTTGCCACCGGCCGCGCCGTCAGTGCCCGCGGCTCCGGCCCCGCCGTTACCGCCGGCACCACCTTCGCCGCCACTGCCGTCGAGTCCAGTGGTGCCGGCCGCACCGCTGGTCCCGCTGGTGCTGGCGCCGCCCGCGCCGGCCGCGCCACCGGCGCCGCCCGCGCCGCCCTTGCCGCCATTACCGCCGGCCAGGCCATTGCCATTGGCGTCAGTACCGCCGTTACCGCCGGCGCCACCGGTGCCACCGGTGCCACCCACTCCGCCGTTACCGCCCTGGCCGCCGTCACCGGTGGTCGCGGAACCGCCGGCGCCGCCCTTGCCACCCGCGTTGCCGGCCGCGCCGTCGCCGCCGTTACCACCGGCCTTGCCGGCAAGTGCGCTACCGGCCGCTCCGGCCGCTCCGGCCGTGCCGGCACCGCCGTTACCACCGTTACCGCCGTTGGCCGTTCCGGTAGCGGCGCCGCCGTTACCGCCCTGGCCGCCACCGGCACCACCGTCACCGCCGTTACCGGCATGAGCGTCACCGGGTGCGATGCCGAGGGGGTTCCCGATCGCCGCCACCGCGCTGCCGCTGCTCGCGCCGCCATTACCGCCGGCGCCAGCCGTACCGCCGGGCTGACCGGCAGCGCCGCCGGCACCGCCGTTGCCGCCGATGACCGTGCCGCTGCCGCCGGCACCGCCGGCAGCGCCGTTACCGCCATTCGTCGTGCCGCCGGTGAGGCCGGCTCCGCCGGCACCGCCGGCACCGCCCGCACCGCCATTGCCGCCCACGCTGACGCCGGTGGTCGCGCCGGCGCCGCCCGCACCGCCGGCACCGCCGTTACCACCGTTAAAGCCCAGGAGGCCGGACCCGCCGGCGCCATAGCCACCAGAGCCGCCGTTGCCGCCCCTGCTGTACACACCGGTCCCGTCGTTCCAGCCGGTGGCGCTACCGCCGGCGCCACCGATGCCGCCGTTGCCGCCGCCGTACTGCCCGCCACCACCGTTACCGCCGTTACCACCGGCGAAGGTGCCGGTACCGCCGGCACCACCGGCCCCGCCGTTACCGCCGGGCCCCCTGGAGCCGAACCCGCCCATACCGCCGCCGCCGCCCGCTCCACCGGTGGTCTTCACGGTGGCGTCGTTGGTGGCGCCGGCACCGCCGGCACCACCGGCACCACCGGCACCGGCTGCTCCGGAGCCGTTGCCGGAACCGCCTTGACCGCCCTGACCTCCAGCCCCGCCGACGCCCGCAGCCAGTGCGGATCCGGTCGCGGCACCGCCGGCGCCGCCGTTACCGCCGGCTCCCCCGGTACC